>JAYSZV010000140.1:0-1585 GCA_043737875.1 Candidatus Lloydbacteria bacterium | reverse complement strand
CGGAGAGGGGCTTGTGCACCTACCAAATACACTCGACCTCTCACAACTATCTGATGAGTGGTGTTACGTAAACAAGATAACACCACCATCGCGAAACCCCGCCTTTCGATTCATGGGAGATTTTGATATTGCGAAAGCCAGTGCAATGCTTCGCGAGGGAGGAGCACCACCTCTTTCGAGTCCGCTACGTGATAGGACCAATTCCATCGCTGAGCTTGATAGGTGGTTCTGGCTTGCGAACGAAGACTTTATGCGTACCGATAAAATTAACATGCATTTCGGCATGGAGGGACGCTTCCCATTTCTCGCGAATAATGTGGTGCAGTATGCAAATAGCATTTCATCAAAAGAGAAACTCAGGGGAGGGACAAAAGGCCTCATGCGCGAGTCGTATCGTGGACTCCTGCCAGACTACATCATCGACAAAAAGAAAACGGGGTGGAATGCACCCGTGGCAGAATGGATGACAGGGGACTTTGGTCGTATGGTGGAGGAGATCCTCTCGAAAGAATATTACCCACCAACGAATGCACTTTTTGATTTTGACGCCCTCAAGCGCCGAGAACTTGATGGTAAAACCAGTTTCACGCTTCATGACCTGAAGCAATTTCTACCCATTGTTCAGTTTCAAGTTTGGGCAAAGGCGTTTAAAATAGAATTACCGTAATATGCCCAAGGTATCTATTGTTATCCCAACATATAATCGACCCGAATTACTCCCCATTGCAATTCGTTCGGTGCTCGCACAAACATATCAGGACTATGAAATCCTCGTTGTCGATGACGGCTTAAAAATTCGCGCAGAATCAATCATCGCAGAAATAAATGACCCGCGCATTCGCTATTTGAAGAATGAAAATGGATTGGGAGGTGGGGCCACGCGAAATCGTGGAATAAGTGAAGCGCAGGGAGAGTACGTCGCATTTTTAGATGACGACGATGAATGGCTCCCCGGAAAGCTTGAGGCTCAGGTCACGTCGCTTGATTCGCGTGGACCTACCGTCGGTTTTTCGATTACTGCAGTCACCAACGTATTCGACGACCATGAACTTGATACATGGACCGAAAACGGAGAGACCGATTATTCAGAAATCGCACTTATGCGTTTTAAGGGATTCCTCACCTCTGCACTCATGGTAAGGCGCATGGTATTTTCTGAAGTCGGCTCCTTCGACCCCTCGTTCCCCAGTCATCAGGAGGTCGACCTACTTATCCGCATCACGCGCAAATATAAAGGCTACGGAATTAACACACCACTCGTGCGCATGAACATGCGAGCGCATGAGCATATTGGGGGCAATTTCGATCGGAGAATAAAAGGCAGGGAAATGATTCTTGAAAAATTTAAAGACGTCTATGCACAATATCCAAAGAAGCTTGCCCTCCACTATTTCTGGCTTGCATTGTGGTATCGCGATGCGGGAAGGATGAGCGATGCCAAAATTTATTTCCGAAAGGCATGTTACTTGTCACCTAAGCCGCTTTATTTGGCGCATTTGCTCCGAGAGTATTTGCGGGTATAATCGGTAATCATGAGCACTCTACCAAGCATCACCCCAACCCATCGCGCTATCCCCTTTGCTGT
>JAYSZV010000139.1:0-4032 GCA_043737875.1 Candidatus Lloydbacteria bacterium | reverse complement strand
AAGGAATGCTTCCGACCAATACGCTCCGCGACAAGCGACTTAAGCACTTAATCATCGAAGACTAATTATGAATTGCCGATTTAAAGAATTTCTTCGTTGCCGTCGCCGTGAACTCTCTCAATGTATAACTCATACACCTCGAGAGATTCAAACCTCGTCGTCTCGAACTTCTTATAAATCCATCAATTCATAAAATTAACTATATGACCACAGCAGTAACCCCAAAACCAAAAGCAGCACCAAAGAGCGCGACACGATACGTCGAGGCTGTAGGTCGTCGCAAGACTGCCATTGCACGCGTACGTGCAACAGAGGCCACAAAGACCTCTTTCAAGATTAATGACCGTACTCTTGAGAACTATTTTGGCACACTAGAATTGCGCGCAATCGTAAACGCACCACTTGACCGTGAGGGATTCGAGGGCAAGTACGCAATCACGGTGCACGTCAATGGAGGAGGGGTACATGCGCAAGCAGAGGCCATCCGACACGGACTTTCACGTATCTTGGTCAAGGAGAATGCCGACGACAAAGCGTCGCTCAAGGCACTCGGATTCATTCGTCGTGACCCCCGAAAGAAGGAGCGTAAACATTTCGGACTGAAGAAGGCACGTAAGGCAAGCCAGTGGTCAAAACGCTAGTCACACGCTATTTTCACTCATATTTGCAAAAATCTCCATAACGGAGATTTTTGATTTTTATCATTTTTTTGCTACACTCTAATCCTATGGATGACCAACAAAAAACAGACGGGGACACAGTGCACGATACACCACTCGGTGGGGGAGTGGATATTGTGACGTCGCAGGATGACCTTGACGACGTTCAAATAGAATCGTATAATGATGATGTGATGAGTGGCGGAGAAATGTCACCTCAAGACCACATCAAACGTTTGCGTGACAAAATTCGTGAGATTACTGCAGAGAAGCAGGAGTATCTCGACGGATGGCAGCGCAGTAAAGCTGATTACGCAAATTATAGAAAAAAAGAGGAGGAGAGTAGGGGAGAGTTTCTCAAGTATGCACGTGAAGGAATGATTACTGACCTCCTGCCCATTCTCGAAAGCTTCCATATGGCATTTGCCAATAAAGAAGCCTGGGGCAAGGTAGACCCGTCATGGAGAACTGGCGTGGAGTATATTCACACACAACTGCTTCAAACACTCGCAGGTCATGGGCTCACTGAGATTGACCCCACGGGAGAACCGTTTAATCCAAATGAACACACATCCATTGGTACGGTGCCCACCGACGATGCGACACTTGATCACAAAGTTGCAGAAGTAGCTCAGCTTGGATATCGATTACACGGAAAGCTCATACGTTCACCCCGCGTGAAAATATATGCCAAAGAGTAATGCGACTTTATCCGAGACGTATCAGTAACAGTAGGTACTTGAAATCAAACCAGTGAATCCACTATTATAAAACAATTATTCATAAGCTCATTCAAACACTATGGCAAAAATTTTAGGAATTGACTTAGGAACAACAAACTCGGCAATGGCTATCGTCGAGGGAGGCGAAGGGAAAATCATCGAAAACGTCGAGGGTGTGCGCACAACGCCATCCATTATTGCCCTCTCCAAAACAGGTGAACGACTTGTGGGACTTTCAGCTAAGCGCCAAGCGGTCACCAACCCAGAAAATACACTGTACGAAATCAAACGTCTCATCGGACACAGCTTCGAAGAGGAGTCTGTACAGCGTGACCAGAAAGTCATGCCGTTTAAAATTGAACGCAGTGAGACAGGCGGAGTAAAAGTGAAGATGGGTGACAAGTATTATCGCCCAGAAGAAATCTCTGCCATGATGCTCGCAAAGCTAAAGGCTGATGCGGAGGCGAAAATCGGCGAGAAGATTGACGAAGCAGTCATCACGGTACCCGCGTACTTTAATGATGCACAACGCCAGGCGACAAAAGACGCAGGCACAATCGCCGGCTTCAATGTGCGCCGTATCATTAACGAGCCGACCGCCGCTGCCCTCGCATACGGATTTGATAAAAAGAAAAATGAGAAAATCGTTGTCTACGATTTTGGAGGTGGTACGTTCGATGTTTCTGTACTCGAAGTGGGCGATGATGTCATCGAGGTCAAATCGACTGACGGTGATAGTCACATGGGTGGAGGAGATATCGACCAAAAAATTATGGCGTGGATTGTTGCTGAGTTTAAAAAGGAGTCGGGTATAGATGTATCGAAGGACGTACTCGCTACCCAGCGATTAAAAGAAGCTGCCGAAAAGACAAAGCACGAACTCTCAACCCTAAGTGAGTCGGAGATTAATATTCCATTCATCACTTCAAACGCAGACGGCCCAAAGCATCTCTTGATGCGCATGTCGCGCGCAAAGCTCGAAGAGCTCGCTATGGAATACATTGACCGCTCTATTGAGATCACGGTCCGCGCCCTCAAGGCATCGGGTTTGAAGGTAGTAGACATTAACGAAATACTTCTTGTCGGAGGTCAGACACGCATGCCGCTCATGATTGCGCGCGTGAAAGAGCTTTTTGGTAAAGAGCCGAACCGCACCATTAACCCCGACGAGGTGGTCGCCGTTGGTGCTGCTATTCAAGGAGGGATTTTGCAAGGAGACGTGAAAGACATCCTCTTGCTCGATGTCATCCCGCTATCACTCGGTATCGAGACAATGGGAGGCGTAGGCACGAAGCTTATCGACCGCAACACGACCATCCCTGCATCTCGCTCACAAGTATTCTCTACCGCCGCAGACAATCAAACCTCGGTTGAGGTTCATGTTTTCCAGGGAGAGCGTCCAATGTTTGCTGACAATAAATCGCTCGGAAAGTTTGTCCTCGACGGCATCCCACCCGCACCGCGCGGAATGCCTCAGGTGGAAGTTACGTTCGATGTGGACGTTAACGGTATCCTATCCGTCAAAGCAAGGGACAAAACGTCGGGCAAGGAGCAATCCATTCGCATTGAAGCCCGCTCATCACTTTCGAAGGAGGATATTGAGCGCATGACCAAAGAAGCTGAGGCACATGCTGACGAAGACAAGAAAAAGCACGAGGCAGTTGAAACCAAAAATGTAGCTGAGTCTATGGTGTACACCGCCGAAAAAGCACTCAAAGATAACGGCGACAAGGTGCCCGCAGACATCAAGACTGATGTTGAGGCGAAGATTGCCGATGTGAAAACAGCAACCGCTGGCACTGATATCGATGCAATGAAAAAATCTTCAGAGGCGCTCTCCAGTGCAATGCAAAAAATTGGCGAAGCAATGGCCAAAGAAGCGAGCACACATGAAGGAGAGCAACCACCCACTCCACCCGAGGAAGGTGAGTCGACTGACGATAAGCCTGAAGGAAAAGTGCACGACGTCTAGGAAACTAGTTAGTAGTGGGTAGATAGTAGTAAGTAGTAAATACACAAAAGAAAAGCCGGACTTATGTCCGGCTTTTTGGAATTTATTTACTGACCAATCCCTGCGACGACTTCCTTGAATTTGGTGTCGAATGAAGCCTTTGACTTTGCCATTACATCTCGCATGAAGGCAAGCATATACAAATTGTCAGTGCCTTCAATGCCTTCGACAAGTTGAAATATCGTAGAAAGTTTCACATCGAGTACCCTTGCGAGGTCATAAAGCGTATCAACCGTAGCTGCTCGTTTCCCGGATTCGAGCATGGAAATCGTACTTAATGAACAACTTGCTTGCTGAGCAAGTTCTCTCATCGAAAGGTCGCGACGCTCACGAAGCACTTTCAAAATAAATCCCAGGGCGACATATTTTTCTTTGTTCAATATTTCTCCTTCACAAAAGGTGAGTTTCTGATAATAATAATAGCACTTAACATAGCACTTGTCAAATGCAGTCCAGGTACATTTAACATGTTATATTGCCTTGTTTTGTTCACTTGAAAAATAATTAAAGAAAAGCCGGACATGAGTCAGGCTTTTTGTTTGGTCATTATTTTTTGGTTAGTGACCGATGTACACAGTGAATGAACTCATCCGTGACATAAAATAGTCCGTCAGAGGGGTTTCTCACAATCCACCCACCG
>JAYSZV010000138.1:0-1586 GCA_043737875.1 Candidatus Lloydbacteria bacterium | reverse complement strand
GTGGTGACGCCGGCTCGCCCACTGCGCGCATCGCATCATTTGAGACCGCGATCACCGCAACGTGTTTGCCATCGATGACGCTGACACTCGTGAGGGCCGCCACATAACCAACTCCAGCATATGGCTTAGCTGAATTATTTAGCACTCGCTGTGTAATACAAATATCTTTTGCTGCTGCACATATTGCAGGCAATTTTTTAACTTTCATTCATTCACTCCTTGAAAAGATCACTACGCAGAGTCTACCAGTATGGGGACCTCACGCAAGTGATACAAAAAATCCCACTCTATGGTGGGAAATTTTGTTCCTAAGGGAGAATACTACTTCCCTCGCGCCTCTATCACCGTGGCGGCAACATTTGCGGGAACAGCTACGTATTCAGCGGGTGTCATAGTGAATGTTCCACGACCTTCGGTCATTGAGCGAAGTGTCGTTGCGTATCCAAACATTTCTGCGAGAGGAATCATGGCAGTTGCTACCTTAAGCATTCCACGGTCCTCCATAGAATTGACCTGTCCACGGCGCGATGCAACAGAGCCCGTGACGTCTCCCATGAACTTATCGGGGAATACGATCTCGACCAACATGACTGGTTCGAGGAGGGTCGGGCGTGCTTTCTTCGCAGCGTCCTGGAGTGCCATCGAGCCTGCAATCTTAAATGCGATTTCAGATGAGTCGACTTCGTGGAATGAACCGTCATAAAGCTCAACAGAGACGTTGACAAGTGAGTATCCTGCGACCACTCCGCGCTCCATTCCTTCTTTGAGTCCTTTTTCAATTGGTGAAATAAACTCTTGTGGGATGATACCTCCCTTAATGGAGTTCACGAATTCAAACCCAGGTGAGCGCTTCACGTTCTTTGGTAGGTCTTCTTCCAAAATAGTGAGATCCATTGGCTTGACCCTAATCTTGACGTGCCCATACTGACCGCGACCTCCAGACTGCTTGATGTACTTGCACTCTGCTTCTGCGGGCGCAGTAATTGTTTCGCGATACGCAACCTGTGGCTTGCCAGTGTTGGCCTCCACACTGAATTCGCGCTTCATGCGGTCAACGATAATTTCGAGATGGAGCTCACCCATTCCCCAAATGATTGTCTCGCCTGTTTCAGTGTCTGAAGTAACGCGGAATGTTGGGTCTTCTGCTGAGAGGCGTCCGAGTGCAACACCCATCTTCTCTTGGTCTTGCTTTGTCTTCGGCTCAATACGCATAGAGATAACAGGCTCAGGAATGACAATGCGCTCAAGAATAATTGGGTGTTCTTCACTGCAGAGTGAGTCTGAAGTAAGCGTGTCCTTGAGTCCAACTGCGGCTGCGATTTCTCCTGCAAACACTTTCTTTACCTCCTCACGCTCATTGGCATGCATACGCAAGATACGCGAGATGCGCTCTTTCTTTCCTTTTGTTGCATTATAAACATAAGAACCTGACTCAAGTGTTCCCGAATAGACACGGAAGAAAGCAAGCTGTCCGACATACGGATCAGTTGCGATCTTGAATGCGAGTGCAGAGAATGGCTCCTTGTCGTCAGCGTGACGGAATATCTCTTCATTCGTCTTGGGGTCATGTCCCTTTGTAGGAGGCA
>JAYSZV010000137.1:0-19165 GCA_043737875.1 Candidatus Lloydbacteria bacterium | reverse complement strand
GTACACTACAACGAAAGACGATTGCATCTCGGAATTGGACTTCGCGCGCCAATACAATTAATTACAAACTGCGTCCAAGCTATTGATTAGAATACGTTCAAGAGTAAGCCACTCTCAAATGCCAGATGTCCAAGTCGTTGACAAAAGTTAATGATCTTGTAAACTTATTTCATACAGACAGGTTACTCTCAGGGTACCCTGTTTTAATTTTTTCCAAATCGTGTGCTGATTGTTGTTGATGGACATGCAATTCGGTGAGGAAAATTTGTTTTGTTTATTTAGTTATAAATTATGAGTAATTTCTCAATGTATGTTGGATCTTAAAACAATGAAATCGGCACTCGAGCAACTGGAATCTGAGCGTGGAATTCCAAAGAATAAAATTATCGATGCCATCGAGGCAGCGCTCGCGGCCGCCTACAAAAAGGACTACGGAAAGAAGGGGCAGATTGTGCGCGCGAAGCTTGATATGGACAGCGGGAAGACAGATTTCGAGCAGGTAAAAATTGTCGTGGATGACACGATGGTACGCCAGCCACTTGAGGGCGAGGAGGAGGACGATGATGTGCCAGTACGCCCATTCGTGAGTACTCCAACCGCAATCGTGGGAGCGGAGTCAGAGGGCGAGATCGACACACGCGTCCGCTTCAACGGCGAGCATCACATCATGATAGAAGATGCGCGCCTGATTAGGGGAAGCACTGAGCTTGGTGAGGAGCTCGTATTTTCGCTCGAAGCAAAAGATGACTATGGACGCATCGCAGCGCAAACAGCAAAGCAGGTCATCATCCAAAAAATTCGCGAAGCAGAAAAATCTTCGGTGCTCGACGAGTTCGCTCAACGTGGAGAGGAAATTGTGACAGGAATTGTCCAGCGTATTGAACGCGGAAATATTTTTATCGACCTTGGTCGCGCAACGGGACTCTTGGCGTACGAAGACCAAATCCCCGGTGAGCGCTATCGCACGGGTGAGCGCATGCGCAGTTATCTTTATTCCGTAGAAGAATCCCCACGCGGAATCAATTTGCGCCTTTCACGTGCACATCCCAACTTTGTACGCGCACTCTTCGCACTTGAAGCACCTGAAGTTGCAAATGGAGTTGTCGAATTAAAAGAAATCGCCCGTGAGGCAGGGTCTCGCACGAAGATTGCCGTGCACTCAAACGATGCACACGTGGACCCCGTAGGTTCATGTGTCGGACAGCGCGGTGTACGCGTTGCAACAGTCATCTCTGAGCTCGGTGGAGAAAAGATCGACGTGATTGAGTGGTCACCAGACATTGAGAAATTTATTTCCGATGCGCTTTCTCCAGCAAAGGTAAAAAGTGTTGTCGTCAACAAAGAAGAGCGACACGCAACCGTAGAGGTCATGGCGGATCAGCTTTCTCTTGCGATTGGTCGTGGAGGTCAGAATGTCCGCCTTGGTGCAAAACTTACAGGATTTCGCATTGATATCAAGTCGATAGGCGGCGAGCCATATGCATCACCTTCCGCGGAGACAAAGACCGAAGAAGCACAGACTCCAGAAGAAGAGGTCGCAGAATTCATCGCATCTGATGAGAATGCAATGACCAGTGCGGAAGTATCGACGCAGGAAGAAGTTGCTGAGGACAAGGAGGTTGTTGCGGAAAATACAAATAAAGAAGGGTAGGAGAATCGCAATTTCTTGTTTCGCGTTACCAATAGTGCGTAACCGCAATTCACCACAACGTTTGATTAGAAGCTCATAACAATCAAAGTATGAATCTATGGCATGACATACCCTACGGGAAAGAGGAGGCGCTCAACGTTATCATCGAAGTTCCGATGCTCTCGCGCGTAAAATACGAGCTCGACAAAGACACGGGGCTTATCAAATACGACCGTGTACTCTACTCACCAATGCACTATCCTGCCAACTACGGCTTTGTGCCTCAAACACTATGGGATGATGGGGACCCACTCGATGTCCTCGTGCTCGGACAAGAGCCACTGGTTCCGGGTTGCCTCGTCGAAGCCCGCCCCATCGGAGTGCTCGACATGATAGACGGGGGCGATGGAGACGCAAAAGTACTCGCAGTTCCCACTTCCGACCCTCGCTGGAAAAACACACGCAACATCGATGACCTTGAACCGCATCTCCTCGACGAGATCAAGCATTTCTTTACTGTCTACAAAGATCTTCAGAAAAAGAAAGTGGAGGTGGGCGAATGGCGCAACGCAACATCCGCGCAGGAGGATGTTGTAAAATCCATCGCGCAGTATAAAGCGCAATTTGGAAAAAAGTAGTCGAAACAAGATGTTTCTGCACTAATTCACCATTCAAAACTCGTCACATCACAAAACGTGGCGAGTTTTGTTATACTATTTGCTATACTAGGCGGAGTGTTTAGTGACGCATATTATTTATTATTAAAATTCATATGAAATCAACACATATCATTAGCATGGGAGTACTCGCGATGCTTCTCGTTTCCCCCTTTATAACACTCGCAGAAGAAGCGGCAGTCACTGGATCTGGTTCGGCCGAAGTGACGACTGGCACCACTGCCACACCACCGGCAGCAGGTATTCAGATAGACAGCTGGTCGCTTGGTGCATCCAACCCACAAATGCCACCAAGTACGAGTGGTTCGGGTATGGTTGCACCTCGTGACCCTGCAACGGGCCAGTCGAGTGGCAAGCGCCAACACCAGCCCGTTATGGTAAGGAAAGAGATGGCTGGTGCATCATCGACACGTGCAGAGGGAGTGAAAGCACCTCGCGACGTCGCAACAGGACAATCGTCCGGCAGAATGATGGCAAGCGGAACCAAGCCACTTCTTCCAAAGATGGAGGAGCGCATGGAGAAGCGCGATCAGAAAATGGCAAGTGGAACAGAGCGCATGGAAGAGAAGATGGAGGAGCGCAAAGAAAAAATGGAGGAGCGACGCGGAGAAATAATCAAGCGCATGGCAACCCACATGGCAACAAAAATGCAGGCAGCAATTGAGCGTTTCACAAAAATCGCTGACCGCTTGGATTCACGCGTAGCCAAGCTCAAGGAAAAGGGCGTAGTTACCACTACCGCAGAGGCGAATATTGCGATTGCGCGCACCAAAATTAGTGAGGCCACTGTTTCACTCTCACTCGCAAAATCTCAAATTGGCACAATCGCTGTAAGTGCGAGCACCACGGACCCAGCAACAGGAGGGGTTGGTGGCGCAGTGCGTGAGTCGATGCAGAAGGCTCGTGTCGCGCTTGAAGCTGCACATAAGGCTCTAGTTGAAGCAATAAAAAGCTTGCGGTCAAATGACAAGCTCGAGGTAAGCACGAGCGCAAGCACAACGGTTTCTCAATAACTCATCGATAACTAAATCATCTCTATGGAACAAGAACAAAACACAACCCAGCAACCGACAGCGAATGTATTCCCCAATGAGTCGAAGGCAAGTATGGAGAAACCAATGATTATTGGTGGCATCGTTGTCGTGCTCGTCATCATTGGTGCATGGTACATGATGATGCAATCGAGTGGAGAAAAAATTGCCTCAACGCTTGTCTCTACTCCATCAGAGGAAGAGGCGAGAGCAGAAGCAGGGGCAGCTGCCGAAACGGCCGCAGTCACCACCGCACTCTCTACACAGAGTAGCTCTGACGAACTCAGTTCAATCGATGCGGACCTTGCCGCAACAGATATGGGGTCGCTGGGTGACCCAAGCTCGCTCTAAGATTTATAGAGTAGCGTTCTTAAAAAACACTCGACCAAGGTCGAGTGTTTTTTATATGCACTACTTGCGAAAATATCTCGAAAACGCTACTATGCTCCCACTTATGGACCAACAGACTACACCCACACACAAAGTGGCAATCAAAAAATTATCAGGATCACGGATTGAAATAACGGCCTCTATTAGTGCTGAAGAGTTCGATAAAACAAGAAGCGAGGCAGTAAAACACATCGGAGGCGACGTTGCGCTTCCTGGCTTCCGAAAGGGGCATGTACCCGAAAAAGTTTTGCTCGCAAAAATTGGCGAGGGGGCTTTGCTTGAGGAAATGGCCGAAATCGCCATCAGTAAAGCATACCCAAAGATAATTATCGCTGAGAAGCTCGACGTACTTGGCCGCCCCAGTATTTCAATTACAAAGATTGCACATGGTAACCCCCTTGAGTTCACCCTCACGACGGCAGTGTTTCCTGCGTATACACTTCCCGACTACAAAAAAATTGCAATAAAGGCAGGCAAAGGCACTGGCGTAGTAGTAGTGACTGATGAAGATATCACCAAAACACTCGAGCAGATTCGTCGCATGAAAGCACAGTCAGATGCACAGGAATCTGGAATGGAGCTCGATGAGAGTGCTCCACTTCCGGAAATAGATGACGAATATGTCCGCACGCTTGGGGAATTCAAAAACCTTGAAGAGCTCAAAGCGAAGCTGAGGGAAAATATGCAAAAGGAAAAAGAACGCGAGGCGAAAGACAAGAAGCGCGTTGCAATCATGGAAGCTATTGCCGACGAAACCAAAATGGAGCTTCCCGATATTATCGTCGAGCAAGAATTACTCCGCATGGAAGATGAGTTCACTGCGGACGTTGGACGCATGGGACTTGACCTTGAGCAATATCTCAAAACAATCAAAAAGACAAAAGAAGATGTCATAAAAGAGTGGCGACCCGATGCAGAGAAACGCGCGAAAATACAAATTCTCATAGGAAAAATTGCCGATGAGGAGAAACTCGACCCGAGCCCTGAAGTCATCGCGAAAGAAGCCAAGGCACTGCGCGAGCGCTACCCTGAAGCACCCGAAGACCGTATCGTTAGTTATGTGCACATGCTCATGACCAATGACAAAGTCTTTGAATTTCTTGAGTCGCAAACTGCATAGGGAACGTTCACAAATAACATCCTCGTTTTTTGTTATTTGTGATTACGGACCCTTGTGCCTCATCCATAAACTGTAGAACTTATTTATGGATGAGGCCATAACACTTGCGAGCCAGTACATCGCCTGTTAGGGTGACTCAAGAAAACAGCAAAGGCAGTACATGCTCAATGAACAAGTTGCCGATATCCGTGCGCTCCTTTTTACAGACAAAGAAACAAAGGATGCTTTCGCAAAGATACCTACCCATAAAGATATTTCTACCGCGGTAGCAAATTCGCTTTGCAATTACCAAGGAGGAATCTCCCCGTCGCGCAAGCGGAGTCGCCTTGGGCTGGTGATATCGAACGACAGACAGGTTGTCATCGGATATGCATGCATAAGCCTAGTACTTAATGCTGTGCCAACGAAGCACGAACATGAGCGAGTCTGGGGCAGCATACGCTATGGCAAAGTGTCTGGGATATTTATTCGTCACATTATTGTGCACAGGGAGCACCGCTCGAATGGTTATGGCTCCATGCTTCTGAGCGCTTTACTTGTTCAGGCGCGAGGAATTGGCCTCTCTGTCTACTGCGATGTTGCTGGGGGCAACATGCGCATGCGCAAATTTCTCCACGCTGAGTGGGGATCCCCTAGTATTTTCTGGCACACAGGTGAAGGAGCGCTAATGGTACGGTATCGCTTTCATTAAGAGCCCATCGAGTAACTCTTCCAAACTGCAAATTCATATTGTCGGCTGAAAAGAATTTTATCCTCCCTCGTCGTATCCTATGGGTACGACATCGGTCGGCATAAAATTTTTTCATCTCGACACCACGAATTTTCGTTATTGGAAATAGTTATCCGATGGGCACTAAAGTTATACACACCCACCCACATTTGCGAAAATCGTGGGTTTTCTTATACTCAGAACATGACTACACCTATTATCATCGCTCCCATGTCAGAAACAAAAGATGGGACACCAAAACTCATTAGCAACCTTGCGTATGCTGCAGCCATCGAACAAGCAGGGGGAGTATTTCTGGGTACGGGGAGACCCAAAACCGCCGAGGCTCTTGATGCTTTGGTTGCATGCGCAGACGGACTTCTACTGATGGGTGGTCATGACATTTGCCCAGATTTATACACAGAAGAAAATCGACACTCGGGAAACATGGACCGTGAGCGCGACGAGTTAGAAATTGCTTTATTGAAGCGGGCTATAGCGAAACGTATTCCTGTGTTGGGAATTTGCCGTGGTATGCAACTGATGAATGTATCCCAGGGAGGCTCACTGTATCAGGACGTCGTAGCGGAAATGCCAGGAGCAATTCGTCACGATTATCATCTCGATGATGCGGGGAAAGACCTCTCACGTAGTTTTTGTGCACATGACGTCATGCTCACGCCAGAGACCCTGCTTCGTAATATCGCCAAAACTGAAAAAACAAGCGTGAACAGCCTTCATCATCAGGGCATACACCGCGTCGCTGATGTGCTACGCCCCGTTGCGATTGCCCCGGACGGCTTAATTGAGGCGATTGAAATTCAAAATTATCCCTTTGGACTCGGAGTTGAGTGGCACCCAGAAGAACTCGAAGACGCAGTATCAAAAAATATATTTTTGGCCTTTATCGATGCGTCGAGAAAAATGCGTGAATCGTCGAAGGTGGCGTCACTCCAACCGACCGAGACCCTCGCTGTCGAGCCAAGCCAGCTTGCAACAGAAAATCTTTCGATATAGTCGGGATAACAAAATAGTTTGCCAACTTTCGTTTTACGTGCTATTGTGACGACGTTACTCTACTAATGCTTTCCGCTATGGGCTATCTCATTCCAACTGTTATTGAAAAAACATCAATGGGCGAACGGGCCTACGATATCTACTCACGCCTACTCAAGGAGCGCATTGTTTTCCTTTCTGGTCCAATTGATGATGACACCGCAAACATTATTATCGCCCAGCTTTTATTCCTTGAATCTGAGGACCCCAAAAAGGACATCAAACTTTACATTCACTCCCCTGGTGGTTCTGTTTCTGCTGGTTTGGCAATATATGACACCATGAATCATATTAAACCTGATGTGTCGACCATTTGCGTTGGACTTGCTGCTAGCATGGCCGCAGTACTTCTCTCTTCAGGTGCGAAGGGTAAGCGTTTCACTCTTCCCAATGCTGAGGTGATGATTCACCAAGTTATGGGTGGGGCGGAAGGACAGGCGTCTGACATTGCTATTTCTGCGAAACACATCTTGCGCACCAAGGATAACCTGAATCGTATTCTTGCAAAAAATACAGGCAAGAACATCGCCCAAGTTGAGAAAGACTCTGACCGCGACAACTATATGACCGCTGACGAATCGAAAAAGTACGGTCTTGTCGACGAGGTACTGAAGCCCAAAACACGATAACTACTATCACGCAACGCAAAGAAGGACTGGCCCATGTGGCTGGTTTTCTTTTACCTTATCCGATTAGGGTCTTCACATTCGACACTCCAGAATCAATCTGATACATTAAGAATGTCAGTAGCTACTACTATTTACCGAACTGACTCGCCCACAAAATGTACGCGGGGCACGTAATTGAAGAAAATCGTTATTTATCAACGTAAAATCAACCTAATACCTACTTACTCGTATGCGATTGAATTACCGAATGCTCCCCTGGCTGACCTCCCACACTCTACTCATCTCCTAAAAGTCATCTCCCGCGACCATCGGCACTTGTTCAACGTAAACGAAACCACTTCGTAGGTTCCGGTTATTACCTATATGGAATTCACTATGGTCATCGCCATTGGTGTTGGCTCGGGAATATTTGGACTCATCGCAGGGTACGTTATTCGCTGGGCTCTCACTGTCGGCAAGAAAGGTTCTGTAGAAATCGAAGTCAAGCAACTGCTTCTCTCCGCAAAGGAGGATGCGCAGAAAATTATTCAGGAATCAGAAAAAAAAGCTGAGAAAAACGTAGAAGAGTTGCGCACACAAGAAAAAGAGAAGGAGCGCGAGTGGCGTAAAACAGAAGAACGCCTTATCAAAAAGGAGGAGACACTTGATCGCCGTCAGGAAGACGTGGAGAAGGAAGTCGTCAGTTTAAAGTCAAAAGCAGAAGAAATCCGTGGGATTAAAAGTGAAATTGAGGAACGGAAACTTGTTGTAGAGAGAGAGCTAGAAAAAGTTGCTGGTCTTTCAGAAGAAGAAGGAAAGCAAAAGCTCATCCAGAAAATCGAAGAACGTTTCGACGAAGACTTTCGCGTTCGTTTACAAAAACTTGAGCGTGAGGGGGTTGAGCGACTCGATCGTCGCGCTAAGGATATTTTAGCGACCTCAATTCAACGACTTGCCGCCTCAACGGCCGGGGACATCATGACCACTTCAGTAAATATCCCTAACGACGAAATCAAGGGGAAAATTATTGGAAAAGAAGGTCGTAACATTCGTACGTTTGAACGAGTGGCTGGTGTTGAGCTCATCGTGGATGACACGCCAGGAACTATTGTTATATCTTCATTCGACCCCGTACGCCGACAGATTGCTCGTGTTGCGCTTGAGAATCTCATTCTCGATGGACGCATCCAGCCCTCAAAAATTGAGGAGATGGTAGAGAAGGCCAGCCATGACATCAACAAAATAATCAAGGAGAAGGGGGAGCAGGCATGCTACGAGTGTAGCGTTATCAACATGGACCCTCGCCTCATCTCTATTCTTGGACGCCTTTATTTCCGAACAAGCTTTGGACAGAATGTACTCCAGCACTCTATTGAGATGGCGCATATTTCTGGAATGCTTGCCGAAGAGCTTGGTGCAGACGTACACATTGCACGTGCAGGAGCGTTATTCCACGATATCGGGAAAGCACTCGACCATGAAGTGCAAGGTACTCATGTCGATATTGGGCGAAGAATTCTCCAGAAATTCGGCGCAGATGAGCGCATCATCAAAGCGATGCAGTCTCACCACGAGGAATATCCATACGAAACTATTGAGTCCATCATCGTACAAACTGCCGATGCAATATCCGGTGGACGCCCAGGTGCACGCCGAGAGTCTGTCGAAAACTATATCAAGAAGCTTGAGGAACTTGAAAAAATTGCGGGCTCTAAACCAGGAGTAGAAAAGGCCTATGCTTTACAGGCAGGACGCGAGGTTCGAGTATTTGTCACTCCGGAAGCGATGAGTGACCTCGAAGCACACGCCCTTGCTCGAGAAATTGCCATTCAGGTAGAGCAAGACATGAAGTATCCTGGTGAAATTAAAATTACGGTGATTCGCGAAACACGTTGTATCGAGTACGCCCGTTAATTGCGTTGGGTAATAAGAACGAACTGGCACAAGAAAAGCTGCTTATCAAGAGCAGCTTTTCAATTACGACGTGAGTGTTAGAATAAAGTGAGATCGACAACATACAGAGGGTATATGAATATCTCTGACTTACTGTTCAGTCAAAAAAATGGAGTGTTCCTTGTTTGGAAAATGCGTAACGACAAGATGCTGACAATATTTCTTCGGAGTAGGGTGAATATACCTCTAGAAGTTCAGATAGGAAACGCAATCGAGGATGGCCGTAGTAACATATGGACACTTATAGGAATTGGGCATTGGAACCTACTTCCACGCCATACAGAGAAAACTGCAACTGAGAATGGCGGGCTGACGTTCAACATTAGCACCGTCAGCACATCACTATTGCGACTAAAAAAACTTCCTGAACAAGAGCGCAATTCGACCATACAAGGAATACGAGAAATGCGTGAAAAGTGGATTCCCGACATATGCAATCAGCTACGCAAAATTCTCGAAACGGGTAATGAATAAAAAAACCACCAAATATTGGTGGTTTTTGACTTTATTTACGAACGGGACCATCTTGTCGTACTCGTGAGGCCTCGTCAACCGATTGAACGGTTGGCCCTGCGAGGAAAAATAATCTTTCGATTATTTCCTATGGAAATAAACCCTTTTCGTCATTATTAAGATAACGCAGAAAGAGGTCAATTACGAGAATTACCAGTAATGCAATTGTGGCAATTTGAGCAACGAGTGACCAAGAAAGCGAAGGTGCGCACATGTGAGTTTCTTAAATTACTTTTTTGATTATATTATGTTTTAAGAATTTGTCAATTTTTTGACACTTTCCACGTTATCCCCTGAAGAATAATGGCTCTATTGCGCGAGAATTGCGCTCCTATATAATATGTATAGAGGCTAAATACCTCTGCATGCAGAGTTATTCGCGGTAGCTCGCGATTAACCAAGCTATTATTAGCATCTGCTAATCACAAATAAGATGAACAAGCAGTCGATAGTTGAAGCAGTCCACGAGAAGCTCGGAGGCACGAAGGTCGCCGCTGAGCAGGCTGTCGAGACAATGATTGAAGCAATCACGGGCGGCCTTACAAAAGGCGACGAGGTCTCAATCGCTGGACTCGGTATCTTCTCGGTAAAGACTCGTGCTGCACGCACTGCGCGCAATCCACGCACAGGCGAAGCCATCAAGGTCGCAGCAATGCGCGTACCAAAGTTCCGCCCCGCAAAGGCGCTCAAGGACGCGGTCAAGTAGAGAAGGGTTCATCAAACATACAACTAAAAGGCCACCCGCAAGGGTGGCTTTTTAGTAAAACTTTTTTAAATTGCGAACTTCATTGTTGTGGAGCCCCTGCGGCTCGGTCGCTGTATAAGAATACACCTTCCTCTCCACCTTCTCCACGCCTCAAATTTCATCAATTTAATTGAAGTTTTATTTGCACTTAAGCAAAAATAACCACACCTGCCTGTTGACTTCATCGCGAGTTCGGCAGACGTATCGCACCACAAGGGTACTACTAAATTTCAGTACTCATGACACCACAAGAGTTCATCCATTCTTCTAAGGTGGAATACCACCATGAAGAATTGGTCGCTCGATGAAATTTATGGTCGCTCATGTGACTGCTCGGACATCACGATTTGTCGCCTCGCACTTGTGGCAATTTAATCAGTGCGCAAATTTTATTGTACTTCGTCAGGAATGAAGAGGAGGGCTGCGCCATTCATACAGTAGCGCTTTCCACCAAGGTCGCTTGGGCCGTCATCAAAAACGTGACCAAGGTGTGCACCAGTATCAATTGAAACAACTTCGGTACGTACGCTGAAAAGTGATTTGTCCTCGCGGAGCTCGATGCTCCCCTCTATGGGCTTCGTAAACGACGGCCAACCAGTACCAGAATCAAACTTATCCTCTGAGCGATATACGGGGAGTTTTGTATCTGCGGTGACAAAAGTACCCTTACGTTTTTCTGTATTGAGCGGGCTTGTGAATGGAGCCTCTGTCCCCCCTTCATGCATTACGCGATATACGTCGGGTGTAGGTTGTGATTTAAGCAGTGCCTTATCTTCATCTTCGCGATTAATATTTAGCATATGTGTTTTGTTGATTATGAGTGGATTCGAGTATGATCAAATCATATCATTTTGGCATGTACCCCACATGAAGGCTTGAAAATCATTAGCGATGTGCTAGTTTTATGAAGGACCAATTTTGTTAGTCAGAACTACGGTGTAGCAATTGCGTTGACGAAAGGGGTACGCATGAAAAAGAAAACAAAGCAGAGGCTGCCGAAGGGTGTGGTGGAGAAGCTTTCTTGCAATTCTGGTGGTGGGACACACAGGAAAAAGTCGGGGCGGGGATCGTATAAAAGAAAGCCAAAACACAAAGAGGACATACGTCCTCTTTTTTTATTAGAGGATGATGAAGAAAATAAGAGGTGGTGATGGACGGGAGAATCGAAGCTTACAGCTTCAGTACGCCTTTGCGATTTGCTCAGGATATGAATCCTTTGCAAATAACGCAAAGCCCTTCGATTCTCCCGCGAGAGTGCCGCGGGGCACTTTCTCTCCTCGCATCGGCAATAACAAAAAACATCTCCAAGAAGATGTTTTTTGTTAGCCGAGTGCGGGACGGGAGAATCGAACTCCCACCAAGAGTTTGGAAAACTCCTATTCTACCATTAAACTAGTCCCGCGATTTTTCTCCCTTGTTAGGAGGATGCTTCGTATCCTAGCAAATAGTAGGAAAAGAAACAAACCTTGTACATATTTTGTAAGTGTGAAACAGGATATACTATACAGATGAAAAAATACATTTTCTTTGACCTTGATAATACACTTACTAGGAGTCGCTCCATCATTACAAAAGAGATGATTTCTCTCTTGCTCCGGCTTGGAAAGAATCACGAAATAATTGTGGTCTCTGGGGCCGATGCAAATCAAATTGCACATCAGCTCGGTAAAAGTCTCAGGGGAAAATATTGGAGTATGGGTCAAAATGGAAATGCGTGCATCACCCCAAAGGGCGAGGTGCTGTGGGAGAACAAAATGGATTGGCTACAAAAATTTGAGGTACTCAATTATGTACACAATATTTTTGTTAAGGACATTTTTCCGTACAAAAATAAACTCGACTTACTTCAAGATAGAGGGTGCCAGATGTCGTACTCATTCATCGGACACAGCGAGGACGTCGCGAAGAAGGAAGCATTTGATTCTGATAAAAAGAAACGCTCGATGATTCTCAAAAAATTTCCGTTTAAAAGTAAAACGGTTGAAGTCAAAATTGCCGGAACAACATGTTTTGATTTTTATATAAAAGGCAGTAACAAGGGTGCGAACATCGCAATACTTACAAAGCGTCTGAAGTGGAAAAAAAGTGAATGTCTTTACGTGGGAGATGCATTATTTAAAAATGGAAATGATGAATCTGTCATCGGAGTAATTCCAACGAAGAGTGTTCGTGACCCCAATGATACGATGATGGTCATTGCGAGTTTACTCAAAAGTATTTCGTAATATTAATTGATATGTCCGAGTGGACACTCTCCGTGGTCATGTTTTTTTGCAGGACAATATTTTCTTCCATACTCAATAAGTAAGTAGGTTAGACGAAACCATTCCTTTCTGGGAAACAATTGCATCAAATCTTTTTCAATTTTATTAGGATTTATTTCTTGTGATAATCCAAGAACCCGCGACATTCGTTTCACGTGAGTATCCACGGCGATGCCCTCCACAATGCCATGTGCATTTCCTAGCACAACGTTGGCAGTCTTCCGCGCCACCCCGGGAATAGTAAGCATCTTTTCCATGGTCTTTGGTATTTTTCCGTGAAACTCATGTTTCACAACACGCGCAGCAGCGAGAATATTTTTCGTTTTATTTCGATAAAATCCAGATTGAAAAATAAGTTTTTCAAATTCCCTCACGTCCGCATTCATGTAATCGTCGAGTGTTTTGTAACGATCAAACAAGGCAGGGGTAATTTCATTTACTTTCTTATCGGTACATTGCGCCGAGAGCTCAACTGCGACTAACAACTCCCAGTGGTTGCCGTAATTGAGAAACATTCTCGTCTTGGGAAAAAGTTTTTTTAAACCACGTAGCACTTCTCGTGCACGCTCTTTTTTTGTAGTGTTCGTCATCACGTGTGTGGGGTGTTTCACAGTTTCACAAAATCGACTCTAAGTCAAAAGGTTCTGTCGCCGTAGAAACCTGTTTTTCGTTCACGGGTTCTACTAAGAGGGCAAGAGTCTCTACATCAAGTTGCGCGCGCATGAGCGTGTGCTCATCTGACATCCCGTAAAAAACAATCACACTAGGGTTTGCCCACATCATCCTCGGGTATGCTGGTGCCACACTGAAGGGCCCCGTGACGGAGTAATACTCATGGGGTTTTACCGATTCTATATAGAAAATAGCCACTCCACTACTGTTTACTCCGATAAATGCTCGGAGTGTACGGGGTGCATTTGAGGTCTTTTCGCGCGGAGGGATTTGGGGTACTTCACTTACCCGCGCCACAGTCACACTTCCATCTTGTGAAACACCTTGTTTCACGGTTACACGCTCTACCCTCTGTGGTGTTTCAGGTGAAACACCTGTGGATTGAAATATCATACCCTCAGCGTAAAGCGAAAGAAGGAGGAACACAAAAGAGAGGACGGTAAACGTGAAACGACGCATGAGCATATATGTAGTGTAGCGGAAGCCACAAAAAATTCAATATGGGATTCAGTTCCGTAAATTAGACCTTGGTCGTAATTTCGACAATACCCGTCGCGCAATCAAAGCGTACATTTCGCCCCACCGTACCACCAACAACCTCGGTTTCAATTACAATATTATGCTGTGCCAATCTCTCGCGAGCGCTGTTCGTGTTCTCCCATCCGATACCAAACTTATCACCCTCAAGCAAGGAAAACATATGCGCACCACCCACGAGTTTCGCAACCATGTGTTCTTTTTTTCCTCCGATTGCTATCACCTCATCAACGAGTGTGTCCACGGCAAGATCAGCATACTTCACAAATCTTTTACCTTGCGGATCGCGTGGAAGCGTACTAATGAAGGTACTTTTTAATCGGGGTAATATTGCATGCGCCATTCCTCCGATTCGAGCCATGCGATCATAGAGCACAATAACGATGCATGAGCCAACTCCATTTGTCACTATGACATCGGATTCATTTCCTGCGTAGAGTTCGGCGATACGAATTTCAGTAATATTGCTCATGTGTTCTCTTATTTATTCAACATTGCATTTGTGATTGAAAGAATTTTGTCTGTCGCATCCGGTCCGATAAAAAGAAACATGCGCCCGACAGAGGCATCCTCACCTGCGCAATAAATTGCTTCGCTGTCGGCATCGACACATACGGAAACATCGAGTGAGAGAAATTCTTCGTGCAAATGAATCATCGACGCAGTGAGTGAGTTGAACATGGCACCCCCCATATCAATGACGACATCGGGCACGGAGTGTAGCATTTCAATGTGTAAGAATTTCGAAAGCTCCTGTAACATTCCTCCAGTAATAACATTACCGAGCTCTTGAAACATTGAACGGTCAAACTTATCGAGTGCGCGCAAATCCCCAATTTTTTTTCCTGAAAGTACTTCGAGCAGATGGAGTGCCGCATCCCTAGGAAAAAACAAAAAAACATATCCTTCGATTCCTCCAGAAATGCGGAGCAGTACAGCGACGGTAATTTCCTCCCCATGGTCGACAAACCCTGACGCAGTTTCGGCACTCGTCACATCTACCGCAGGGACACTGATGGTGATACGCTTCCCCATCATTTTTGACAATGTATTTCCGGCATGCGACACGCCAATATTAATTAGTTCGCGGAGCTGATCGTGATCACTTGGTGTCAATTGAAAAATAGTTGGCATATTATGTTTGGGGGATGTTGGTCTTTAGTATATCGTTTACCACGTGAATGAGTAAGCCGTGCGCGTCCAATAGTAATATCGTACGTCCGTCAGGCAGAAGTGCGGACCCTGAAAAGCCTTTGTTGCTTCGCAATATTGGTGGAAGGGATTTTACTAATAAATCCTGCTCCCCTGTACAAGAATCAACTTCGAGCACAAACTTGGTCCTGCCTGTGCGTATGATGACACCTGTGCGTACTTCAGCAGGAAGGCGGTTCTGAAAGCCACCAAATGTGAGCTGTAATACATTTTTGAGTTGTACTATCGGCAATAATTCATCATCGATGAAAAGAGTAGACTGATCAAGAGTTCCCGTCACTTCATTCTGAGTAAACTCAATAGTGCGGACAATGCTATCAAAAGGGAGCGCAAAGGTATACCCATACGAGAGCAGTATAAGCACGCGGATAGTAGCCAGGGAAACAGGTAGGTCGAGAATGAATCGCGTACCTAGTCCTGTTTCGAGAATGGGCGACATGATATCAATTCGCCCACCTACGTCCTGAACAAACTCACGCACGGCAGAAAGACCGACTCCTCTTCCGGAAATATCTGTTACGGTCGTATTGGTCGACATATTTGGATGAAACAAAAGCTCCATCAACGCGTCATTACCCATTAGTGCAATACGTTCAGCGCTATCTATTTCTCGCAAAATAGCTACTTCTTTGACACGAGCGAAGTCGACCCCAGCTCCATTATCTTCCACGGTCACTCGTGCACGACCTCGTATGCGGACTGCAGAGAGGAGTATCGTTCCTTCTTTTACAATTCCATGATCAACCGCATTGCGCAGTAGGTGTGCGAGTGCACCCCCAAGTCCTTCGATAACAGTGCGGTCGAGTGATATATCGCCACCATTCATGAGGAATTCGATTTTTTTCTCTTCACGAATTGCGAGATCACGAACCATGCGTGGATACTGTGCAAATATTTGCTCCAGTGGAACAAGGCGGATGGCGAGTAGCGCATCTTGATTTTCAGAAAGTAGACGAGCTAATTCAGTAAAAGAAAACTTGAACTCACTAACAAAAAAAAGTTTTTGCTTAATTATCGGATCGGTCACTGAATGTGCAGCCTCTATGGCAGGCTCAAGCATGGCATTTAATTTGAGGCGCAACATGAGCATCTCTTCAAAAATTCCCATGAGTGCATCGAGCTTATCAATACTTACCTTGATGTTGTCGGGGGTCGCGATGCGTATCATTGGCATTGGTGCCGGGAGTGTTTTTATTTCTATTGGTTTTTGTATGGGCTTCTCTGCATTGCTAGACTCGAGTACTCCTCGTAGTGCATCGACAACATCGGCGACTTCGAGTTCGGCATCATGTTCGATAATAGACGTGAGTGAGCCAGCAAGGCGATCGAGTCCCTTGAGCAATATAGATATCACCTCGGAGCTCACTGTGAGTTCCCCGCGCTCTCCCGCATGAAACACGTCCTCAATCGCGTGCGCGAGCTCTGCCATGTGCGCATAACCCATGGTTGCCGCAGAGCCCTTGATGGTGTGGGCACTCCGCATCAATGTCTGGTGATACTCGAGATTCGTAGGTTCTTTTTCGAGAAGCAGCAGGGTGTCCGAAAGGACCGCTAGCCGTTCTTGCGCCTCGGCACAAAAAAGATCTTTATACTTATTCTTTTCAAGCACCATAGAGCTTTCATTGTAACATGTACCTGGGGTGACTACGCCATGTAACCCGCGATATGGTCACTGACGCGCTTCGCAATATCCTCTAACTTAACGACCTCCCCACCCCCCTGTAGTCCATGTAGTGGCATCGCCCCGACGGTAGCCGTTTCGGGATCCTGGACAAGAACCAGCCCTCCACGCTCTTTTATTGCACGTAGTCCGTCCGCTCCGTCAGCCCCCATACCTGAAAGTAGTACGCCAACGACGGGGCCCTTAAAACCGTTAAGAATAGCGATCATTGTATTGTCAATTTCCACCTCCCTCAAGTCTTCAGGTGTTTGGCGAATAAGAAATGATGTATCATTTTTGTTTGAACCATCAACAACAAGTGCGTGTCCGCCAGGTACAACAAGTGCGGTGCCACAGTGAAGGGAGTCTCCATTTTTTGCTTCTCGAACATGAAATCTCGTCACACGATTAAGTCGCTCGGCAAAAAGCTGCGTAAAATATACCGACATATGTTGAACAATGATCACCGCAATGCCCAGATTGGGATCGAGCTCTGCGAGAAGGTGCTCAATCAAGGGTGGTCCGCCGGTTGATGCACCTATGACAAGTACTCCTATGGGGGCGGCATCAGGAGGCAGAATTGGTTTCTCTACATCATGATGACCTTCGGTGTGCAGATGACGAATTTTTATTTCAATGAAACCAATCTCTTTAATTTTTTCAACAATGTTACTGCCGATTTTTTCTATATCTAATGATATTTCACCTGAGGGCTTCACGAGCACGTGCGCGCCTGATTCTTGAAGAGTGCGACGAATCTTTTCGCCATCATCCCCTGCGAATGCTGAGAGCATGATGATGGCGGGAAGCGGGCGATCCCCGAGCATTATGGCTGCGGTTGCCTCAATGCCATTTCTTCCAGGCATGTGGTAGTCCATGGTGATAACATCAGGCTTGAGTATGCGTGCACGCTCCACCACCTCGTCTCCTGTGGACGCCGTACCTACGACTTCGATTGCCCCATCAAGACGCAAGAGCTCTTCAATATATGTACGTATAAAAAAAGAATCATCTGCGATGAGTACTCGAATTTTTTCGATATGTGTATTATTTGTAGTCATAGTAACACCACAGCATTCTCGCGCAGGTTACTTTGTAAAATATTTTTGTGCTTTTTCGAGTACCTGGTCTCGATCAAATGGCTTCACTACATAATCAAGCGCGCCGAGTGATTTTGCTTGCTCAATCATTTCTTTTTGTCCCACTGCGGAGACGACAATAATTTTTACTTCTTTGCCTATTTCGCGAAGTACATCCATACCATTTACGTCTGGCATAATGACATCAAGAAATATAAAGTCAGGTTTTTCAGTTCTATATTTCTGAATTGCTTCGGCACCATTTCCCGCCTCGATGAAATTTGAATAACCCGCACTTTCAAAGATGTCGCGAAGCACTTTGCGCATAAACGCAGAGTCGTCGACAATCAGTATTTTATTCTCTGTTGGCATCTTTCAATTGTACCACAGACCTCATTCCTGTGAAGCAAGTACCTTGAGCATATCCTCATGATCAAGAAGCTTCTCAGCATCGAGCAGGGCCACGGGGCGTGGTGGGTGGGTTTCCTCAATGATATTTCCCATATTGCTACCTGGGTTTTCTATCATTATTGAATGCTGCTTCTTCCTCTCTGTTACTTGTTCCTCCTGCATGAATACCCCGAGCACGTACTCGGGCGGGACATGTGCAACAAGAATCTGATCCGGAGGGTGAATCTCACTGATGGGCACTTGTACAATAATTTTGGGCTTGTCCACTAAGATGGCGTACTCATCCTTGCCACGTCGTACGACAAAAATAAAATTTGCAGTGAGTGGCTTCTTTTTGGGTATATTCATACGTCGCACCAAATCAAGAACGACGACGACCCTTCCGCGCAAGTGGAATATGCCGACGATGGCGGCTGGTGCGTTTGGTATGGGAGTAATTGGTGGTATTTTCATCACTCGGTCAACACACTCCACATCAACTGCGTAAAGATTGCTATCAATTTCAAAAACGAAAAGTTGCTTCGTTGCATCTTCTCGATTAACACTCATTGCACTTGTTTCCATTTTTTTATTTTACCGTGAATGCGGGTTGATGGCGAGTATCGAATGTGTTCTGTGAAACACATGGTACACGCTTCACAGAAGAATTGACGGTGTTTCACGAGTAACAGGCGAGGGATTATGTGTACGATACGCCTTTCGTATCTCACTTCGCTCGAAGACGAGCTCGTTGCGATATACTCAAGGTCTTCGAATTTTGCCGGGAATTTCGACCGTTACACGGTCAGTACCCGTTTCCCATTTACTCGTGATAGGAATCACTCATAGATAAGGGAGAACGGCTTCGAATCCCGTCGAAAGTGCTTCTAAGCACTTTCTCGCCCCGACTAAATGAAAA
>JAYSZV010000136.1:0-9214 GCA_043737875.1 Candidatus Lloydbacteria bacterium | reverse complement strand
AATCTGCGCGTATATTTTACGAAATGTACAAAAAGGCAAATACAGACAAAGAATATGTGAAACTCAAAGAAGAATGGATTAGTGGAACAAAAGATATTTAAGTAATTTGTATCATGTTGTGTTATTGCGCACTGTGTGGGCGTGGAGAGACTCGCCGATTACTTCGGCAGGTACCTTTCGGACTCGCGGACTCGTCATCGAAAAGTCTTTCGAGTCCCCCACAGAGGCAAGAAGTTGCCTCTTCACGCCCACAAAAAACCCGCAAAGGTATTTTAAAATAAAGTGGGACCAGAGAGGCTAAAGCTTTTTAATTACGTACTGTGTGGGCGTGGAGAGACTCGAACTCTCAACCCTTACGGGATACGCTTCTGAGACGTACGCGTATACCAATTCCGCCACACGCCCACACAGCAAACAATTCTCTTGCATACGCGCTACTAGCTACGCCAAATGCTCGACTCGGCTAGTCTAACAAGTCGTTCGGAATATTTCCATTGCAAATGTAAATACGAGACAACATAACGCTCTTTCATGTCAAAAATCCTTATCTATCAATATATTTGACAGGGTGTCAATCTTTACGATGTGAAAGTGAGTGATAACCTGAAAAAGGTAACAAATGTCGTTCTTTGACATTTTCATGGCGAGGAAGAATGTGGGTGCGCAACCACACCTCGCTTGTCATTCACTGGTAAACCCAAGGAGAAGAACATGGAATTGAATATTTTTTCTGCACAGGCTGCCCGCTTCAAGCGTGGCCAGTCTGAAGTGATGTCTATTGGAGACTACCTCGACCTCTGTCGTAAGGACCCGTCTGTCTATGCATTTGCTTCCGAGCGTATGCTGAAGGCAATCGGTGAACCGAAGATGGTCGACACACGCCACGATGCGCGACTCTCGCGAATTTTTGGAAACAGGATTATCAAAATCTACCCAGCATTTGCTGAGTTTTACGGAATGGAAGACCCCATTGAACAAGTGGTTGCATACTTCCGTCACTCCGCTCAGGGGCTGGAAGAAAAGAAGCAAATTCTGTATCTCTTGGGCCCCGTTGGTGGAGGCAAATCCTCCATCGCCGAGCGCCTCAAGCAGCTTATGGAACAAATTCCGTTCTATACTATTAAGGGCTCACCAGTCAATGAATCACCACTCGGTCTGTTCAGCAATCCCGAAGATGCAGCAATGCTCTCGGACCCGAATGGTGAGTATCGCATTCCCGCGCGCTATCTGAACCGCATTCTTTCTCCGTGGGCCGTCAAACGTCTCGAGGAGTACGGCGGTGATGTACGCAAGTTCCAGGTGGAGAAGCGTTACCCGAGCATTCTGCGTCAGGTGGCAATCTCGAAGACTGAGCCTGGTGACGAAAACAATCAAGACATCAGCGCATTGGTGGGTAAGGTCGACATTCGCAAGCTGGAACAGTTTGCGCAAGACGACCCCGATTCGTACAGCTTCTCCGGAGGCCTGTGCTTGTCGAACCAAGGACTACTCGAGTTTGTCGAGATGTTCAAGGCGCCTATCAAAGTGCTTCACCCGCTACTGACGGCCACTCAAGAAGGTAACTTCAAGGGTACCGAAGGTTTTGGTGCAATTCCGTTCGATGGCGTTGTGATGGCACACTCAAACGAAAGTGAGTGGAAGTCATTCAAGAACAACAAAAACAATGAGGCATTCCTTGACCGTATCTATATCGTCAAAGTGCCCTATTGTCTGCGTGTCAGCGAAGAGATCAAGATTTACGAAAAGCTTGTGCGTACTTCGTCGCTCGTGGGCGCAATATGCGCTCCTGGTACCCTCAAAATGATGGCACAGTTCGCTGTGCTGACGCGACTCTTGGAGCCCGAAAATTCCTCGCTGTTTTCGAAGCTACAGGTGTATGACGGTGAAAACCTGAAAGACACCGATCCGAAAGCGAAGAGCTATCAAGAGTACCGCGACTATGCGGGCGTTGATGAAGGCATGGGTGGACTCTCGACGCGTTTTGCGTTCAAGATTCTTTCCAAGGTGTTCAACTTCGACTCAAGTGAAGTTGCGGCAAACCCCGTGCATCTGATGTACGTGCTCGAGCAGCAAATTGCACGAGAGCAGTTGCCTCCAGAAAAGGAACAAAAGTACCTCGCCTTTATCAAAGAGATTTTGGCTTCTCGGTACGCAGAGTTCATCGGCAAAGAGATCCAGACTGCCTACCTCGAGTCTTACTCGGAGTATGGGCAAAACATCTTTGATCGTTATGTCACGTATGCAGACTTCTGGATCCAAGATCAGGAGTACCGCGACACCGACACTGGTGAATCTTTTGACCGCAAGACGCTGAACGAAGAACTCGAGAAAATTGAGAAGCCAGCAGGGATTTCAAACCCCAAAGACTTCCGCAACGAAATCGTGAACTTCGTCCTTCGTGCACGGGCCAGCAACAAGGGGATGAATCCTTTGTGGACGAGCTACGAAAAACTCCGGTTGGTCATCGAGAAAAAGATGTTCTCGAACACCGAAGATTTACTGCCGGTGATTTCGTTTAACGCGAAAGCGAGCGCTGACGAACAACAGAAACATCAGGATTTTGTCAATCGGATGGTCGAAAAAGGCTACACGACTCGGCAAGTGCGCCTGCTCTGCGACTGGTATCTGCGGGTGCGGAAGTCCTCATAAGATTTCTGTACATTTCAGTCCTCACAACAGAGTGCGCTTGCGCACTCTGTTTTTTCTTTTAAGGAGAATAGTACATGAACTCAAGTGTAACGGTACGGATGAACTCAGGGACGATTATCGATCGTCGACTCTCAGGCAGGGACAAATCAATTGGCAATCGCGAACGTTTCAAAGAACGATTCGGCGACCAAATTCGCGAACAAGTGAAGCGAGCTATTGCTGGACGTGACATCAAAGACATCGTGGATGGACAAGAGATTCGCATCCCCAAAAAAGACATCAAAGAACCAATTTTCGGACACGGACAAGGTGGTCGCAAAAAACACGTCCATCCAGGCAACAAAGAATATGTTGCACGTGACCGTATCGAGCGCCCCGAAAATGGAGGCGGAAAAGGTAGTGGAGCGTCAGACTCAGGAGAGGGGGAAGATGATTTCATTTTTCAACTCACCAAAGAAGAGTTCATGCAGTATTTTTTCGATGACCTTGCGCTTCCCAATCTTGCACGGACGACACTCGCGGACACACCGGAATACAAGAATGTGCGGATGGGGCTTACCACTGATGGAACTCCTACCAACTTGCACCTCGTGCGCTCCATGCGTAATTCGCTCGGTCGTGGCATCGCCTTTCACAAGGCGGACCGCCAAAAACTCCTCGAACTCTTGGAGGAGCTCGACATGCTTGGGCTCACGGGATATTTGAATCCCACGGATTACGATAAAGTACACGACGAGATTACTCAGCAGGTGGATGCGCTCGAAATTAAAATGGGACACAATCCCGAAGAGGAAGCTCGGCTACCGATAGCCGAACGAATCGCAGCAATCGAAAGCAAGATGCGGGCAATTCCGTATCTTGACCCCATTGACCTGCGTTTCCGCAATCGTATTCGTGTGCCTATGCCCACGTCAAAGGCCGTTATGTTTTGCTTGATGGACGTGTCGGGTTCGATGGACGAAGAACGGAAGGATTTGGCAAAGCGATTTTTCATTTTGCTCTATCTGTTCTTGACGCGACACTATGAAAAAATTGAAATTGTTTTCCTTCGCCACACAACCAGCGCGGAAGAAGTGGACGAAGAGCGATTTTTTCATGACACCTCCAATGGTGGTACGGTTGTCTCGACGGCACTTGAGCTGATGGACAAAATCATTAAAGAGCGTTATGCGAACTCCGCAGAATGGAATGTGTATGGCGCACAGGCGAGTGACGGCGATAATTGGCAACATGATTCGTCAAAGTGCGTGGAACTACTGAGCGGACAATTGCTCGCATTGGTGCGTTATTTTGCGTACATTCAGGTTGCAGGAAGTGAGCAAGAGTTGTGGAAATACTACACAGGTATTTCGCACCCGCGCTTTGCAATGCGCAAAGTGCTCGACACCAAAGAAATCTACCCGGTGTTTCGGGAACTGTTTAAAAAGGAGCAACAATCATGAACGTTACTGTACCTAACGAGCCACTACCGGCAGGGGGGCGCCCCTTGGCGCCACTGCCGAGCCCGAGTGAGTGGACGTTCGAGCTTCTCGAAGCGTACACCGAGCGGATTGCCCAAACGGCACAGCGCTTCGGTCTCGATACATACCCGAACCAGTTGGAGATTATCACCTCCGAGCAAATGATGGATGCATATGCATCGGTCGGCATGCCGGTGAATTATCGACACTGGAGCTACGGCAAAGAGTTTGTCTCGACGGAGCAACGCTATCGTCGGGGCGACATGGGTCTCGCCTATGAGATCGTCATCAACTCGAGTCCGTGTATCAGCTACTTGATGGAAGAGAACACACTTGCGATGCAGGCACTGGTGATTGCTCACGCGGCATATGGCCACAATAGCTTTTTCAAGGGCAACTATTTGTACCGCCAGTGGACCGATGCGTCGGGCATTATCGACTACCTCGTGTATGCCAAGGGGTATATCGCGAAGTGCGAAGAGCAACATGGCATACGCGCGGTCGAAGAAGTGTTGGATTCATGCCATGCATTGATGAACTACGGCGTCGATCGCTACAAGCACCCGCGCAAACGGTCGCTTGTGGACGAAGAAGCCAAGCGCAAGGAGCGTGAGGCGTATCGCCAACAGCAGGTCAATGAATTGTGGCGTGTGGTAGCCCCGGACCTTACAAAGTCCGTCTCGGCGAAGGAGGTGCGATTTCCGAGTGAGCCGGAGGAAAATATTCTCTACTTCTTGGAAAAAAATGCACCCCTACTCAAGTCGTGGCAGAGGGAAATCATTCGTATTGTGCGCAAAATTGCACAGTACTTTTATCCTCAACGTCAGACACAAGTGATGAATGAAGGGTGGGCCACCTTTTGGCACCATCGCATTCTGCACACAATGTACGACGACGGATATCTTTCTGATGGCATGATGCTCGAGTGGATGAGATCGCATGCGGGGGTGATATATCAGCCCCCAGTTGGTCATCGCGCGTATAGCGGTATCAATCCCTATGCACTGGGTCTTGCGATGTACACCGATATCAAAAGGATTTGTGAAGGAGGTACTTGGCTTGGGACAGAATTTGTTCCATCGTCGAGTGAACAACTCGCAGAAGACCACGCATGGTTCCCCGAACTCGCAGGAACACCGTGGTTGCCTGCGCTTCATCATGCGATGAAGAATTTCAAGGATGAAAGCTTTATCCTTCAATATCTGTCGCCACGCCTGATGCGTGAATTCCGACTTTTTTCTATCATCGATGATGAAAAGGAAACTGAGTATGAAGTCGAAGCCATCCACGATGAGATGGGGTATCGGCAGTTGCGCGAAACATTTTCGTTTCAGTACAACTTGAACGAGGGTTCTCCGAACATTCAAGTGTATTCGGTGAATACCCGAGGGGATCGGAGTTTGACGTTGCGACATGAGCGCAACAATAACCGTCCGATGCACGAGAGTGCAGAAGAGGTGCTGAGGCACGCCACCCGCCTGTGGGGATTCACGGTGCGACTGGAAAGTGTAAATGGCGATAAAGTAGAACAGCAGTTTGAATGCACTCCGCCAGAACGTGTAACGTGATGGAAGAAGTGGAATTTCCAAGGCCCGCATAATGCGGGCCTTTTTTATACCCTGATAAGTGGCGTATATGTATGTAAAAGAAAACCCCCACAAGTGGGGGTTAGTGATGATGCTCATGATTGTCCGTGTGCGCATGTTCATGCTCATGTGGGTCTTTAAACCTCAGTACCTGAAACCCTCGGAAAATCATCCACGGTGCGATGAGTGCGAGCGTCACGTACGAATCGATTGCCGGAAGATTAAAATAGAGAATCCCGAGCGCTGAGAAGAACACGATAACAGAAATGGCGAGGTCACCGACGAGGTGCGCCACTGCAGATTGATGCAGATGGTCATGCTGACTTTTCTGCACACCATGAATGACCTTGAAAGCACATCCACCACCGATACATGCGATGAGAGAGGTGACGGCGAGCGCCCAGCCAGCGATGGGTATCTGTGCACCCGAAATGCGTTCGTATGCGACATATCCTCCCGCAATCCCTGCGCAAATAAGGAGGAGTCCGCCGAAGAGCGCGATGATCCGCCTCCGTCCTTTATTGGGTGTGGCCCCATGTGCTTCAAAATAAAGCACGATGGTTGCGCCGATAAGGATGAGATTGTCGGCGACCCCGTGAGCCATGTCTTCAAAGAGTGCGAGGCTCTGCGCCGCAAAGATGAGGACTCCAATCTGCATGGCAACAACCAAGAGATTGATGGTGAGGCCCGTCCGATAGCGGACATAGGCATCTTGAGTATCTTGTACGGTCATTCGACCTCCTGTATTTGTTACGTCTTTATTTACCCTATGGCTTGGGGCACCTTTCGTCAACCGCTCGGGTTTATCGTATACTTGGCGCATGTTATTCACAGGAAAAGGAGACAAAGGCACCACAAAGACTTTTGGATGCGACCAAAGGATATCAAAGAGCTCCGCAGTCGCGGATGCGCTCGGTCACGTGGACGAAATTAACTCGCTTTTGGGTGTCGTCAAAATGGAAGGAGGTGATATTCCTGCAGTCGGAGGGCTCACATACCATGCACTTCTCTCGGACGTGCAACAAGACCTCTTCGTCATTCAGGCGGAGCTCGCTGGAGCCGACAAAACTATGGATCATGCACGTATCGTGAAGGTGGAGGGATGGGTCAACGCGATTGAGCAAGAACTACCACCCATTACCTCCTTCTTTATTTCTGGCGGGACCAAGCTTGGTGCAACGTGCGATTTCGCTCGTACTGTCGCGCGTCGCTCTGAACGACGCGTGGTCGCCGCGCTCGAGAACGACCTCGCCAAAGAAGTGCACATGGAACTCTTCGCCTATATGAATCGCTTATCGAGTTTGCTCTATGCGCTCGCTCGATTGGCGAACTTTCGTAGTGGGGTAGGGGAGGAAAAGCCTCACTATTGATTTTCTCTTTCAATAGGGTATGATATCCCCATGCACCGAAAGGTGCATTTTTACACCCCATGTTTTGTGCAAGTAATGCATGGTGTCTGTGAAAATTAGAGCGCATTGCATGGTGCCTATGGTGTAGCGGTTAGCACAGAGGCTTGTGGAGCCTTTAGCTCCGGTTCGATTCCGGATAGGCACCCAGCGTAAATTACTACCAAAAGTCTCTCAACCGAGGGATTTTTTGGTTTTAACTTAACTCCCTTAGTGTAAGTTACGTGTAGATAACAAAAAAGAATATTACGTTGACTTATCCAAAAAAATCCGTAGAGTATACGTGGGCAGTTCTTCTGGAGTTTTCCATTTGAGCGATGTCCACTGGAAGGAATCATTATGAATGCTGTTCTGCTTCGACTGGCACCGACGAGTAATCTCACGAAAAACGCCCTCGCATACTCAAACCCTGACTTGCTTGAGCGGATAATGGAGAAAGAGGGACTGAGTGAAGAGGCTGCAAAAGTCCTCTTTCGCGATATGTTGCAATTTCTCCATATTGCGGGAACATCAAATGGCAAAGTCTTCGCACCAACCTCGGCGATTGATGCCGCGTGGCACCATTTTATCTTGTTTACTCATGACTATTCAGAATTTTGTCATAAGTACTTCGGTGAATTTGTGCACCATATCCCCAATACCAAGAGTCGCATGCACCTTGTTGGTAGCGGGCTACTCCCTCGGACGATTCAGAAGGCTCGTGCTTTATTCGGGCCACTGAGTTCCAATTGGACAGGCAATACTGATGTTGATGTCGTAGATTGCGTCACTGATTGTACTCAATGTAGCGGACATACAAACTGCAACAGCACGTGAAAGACCTCGTAGTGAGCGGGCAAAGACTCCTGTCTTTGTCCGTTTTTATTTATAATGACATAATAATGAATCCAAAAGAACGATGGGATGAAGTATTTAAACAAGGAAAGGACTTTACAACACTTAATGATATATTTATAGATGAAGAATTGTTGCCGCGATTGACTCCCAAAGAAGGAGTTACTCCGCGAACATTGCTAGATGTCGGGTGCGGAACAGGGGACGTGTTGATGAGAATGCAGAAGCGAGGATTCGATGTTACTGGTATCGATGCATCTTCCGAAGCGGTGCGTATCGCACGTGAGCGCACGGGACTCGACGAACAATCTGTCGTTGAGGGTGATATCGATGCTCTTGGCTTAGATAAGTTTCATGCAAATACATACGATCTCATCACAAATAAATTAGTTATTGCATTTATAAAAGATAAAAAAGTTTTTCTGAAGAATATTCATGACTTGCTTTCGGAAAATGGCCAATTACTTTTGATTACACCTCTCCTGTATTCTGGTACTGAATATATAAAACCTCACACAAGAGGAATTGCTGTTGATGTAGAAATAGTCGGCACATTACTTAATGAACAGTTCTCCAGCGTGAATTTATTTCACAAAGATTTTATGGATGATAATGGTGTACTCGGGTACTACCTTTGCGAGAAGTAGATTTGATACGAAGGTGACGGGCGTGCTACAAAATACGCGAGGCGATATGAGGAAAGTATTGGAATAAAGATAGTAACATCATTTAATTTTTCAATATTGTTCCCACTTCGTCCCAGTAGGCACCCCCGACGCAGAGAGCGAGTAGAAGACCGAGAAGCCTCGGTTTTTTGCTATCTCGGTTCGAGACCTGATAGCCCTCTTTTCCCATATTACGCAATCAGAGATTCGCAAAATCATTATTCTACAAAGTTCATATCCCTGAAGGTTTTTTGGGAATATGAATCACAAACAGTTGCATGTCAAGACCATCCCTGCTAGTTTAATTGAAACTGCTCTTTCAATATTCAGGGGGTCGTCATGACACAAATACTCATTCTGCTCGACTACCGATCACACTTTTATTCCTCCACTCGCACACGGGGTGCGCCGATAGAGGTCGAAGCTATCAAGACTGGGTTTGAACAATTGGGGCACAATGTAGTGGTCCGACACTACTCGGATATCAATTTCAGTGCTTCAGACTTCCAAGGTGCGTTTGTCCTGTATCAGTCCTCGGAAGATCCCTCTTTGTTGTACAAGGAATATATCGAAGATGTTTTGCTGGGACTCCAAGCTCAGGGAGCCATCCTCAT
>JAYSZV010000135.1:0-1596 GCA_043737875.1 Candidatus Lloydbacteria bacterium | reverse complement strand
CAATAAGATTGACTTCGTTCGGCTCTACCCCGACAGACATACCTGTCACATTCGCCACGTTTTCTTTCGCTCTGGTGGCCAAATCCGCTATGGTGAGTTCCGCAATCGAAAGCTGCGACATAAGTACCATACCTAAAACCAGCACTCCGTACTCGAGTACAATTTTTCTTTTTGACACTTTATCTGCTATGCCCATATCCCTTATTATACCCCAAAAAGATTGCAAAATAACTGGGGACGAGCGTGAATGCACATTTTTTGGGACAGAGTGCGCACCCTACCTATGTTGTCTTCCGCAAAGAGGACCAGTAGGCTGCGACGACGAAGGCGAGACCAATGGTGCCAGTGACAATTTCGGGCACGTGAAAAACGAGCCCAACGAGCATGACGAGCGCAAGGCCAAGGATTGCCCAATGTGCGCCGTGTTCAAGGTATTTGATGGTCTTGAGTGTCCCCTGTGCAACGAGATATATCGTCATGGAGCGGACGAAATATGCACCCACGCCGAGCCCAACTGCGATCACGACGAGGTCGGTGGTGAGTGCAAATGCCCCGATAACACCATCCAATGAGAATGCCGAGTCGAGCACATTGAGATACGCAAACAATGCAAAACCTGACGCATGCGCCGATGTCGCTTCAACATCAAACGCGCCTGCAATTGCCTCCATTGCTATGAAGAGCGCTATGCCCACAATGCCCGAGAGGAGGACCGTGCCACGAGCTATATCGGGAACAATAAATGAAATCCCAATAATAATGAGAAGCCCGAGGAGGATTTCGATGGCTTCAATGCGACCCCATCGCGCGAGGTGTCGCTCTACAACACGAATCCAATGAACCGACTTTGCTTCGTCAAAAAAGTATTTGAGTGCAACCATGGCGAGGAAAATTCCCCCAAATGCGCCAATTGCGTAGTGCGCCTCATTCAGGAGTGTTGCGTACGCTGATGGATCAGAGAGCGCAAGACGAGCAATAAGGAGTGGTGACTCCCATGCCGTCATCGCGACGATAATGACGGGGAGGACAATGCGTGTCCCGAACACCGCCACAATCATTCCCCATGTGAGGAAGCGCCTTTGCCAGAGTGGTGACATGCGCTCAAGTACCTTGGCGTTGACTACTGCATTGTCGAACGATAGGGTCACCTCAAGAATGACCAGCACTGTCGCGAGGAGAAAGGCATTGACGCCACCCCACCAGAATGCGACAAGAAGGGCGCCGAGTGCCCAGAGCGATGGAAGTGCAAAGTGTTTTCGTAACATAAGAACATTATAATAACACAGGAAAGCATCGTTGCACTCCGAATTAAGGGTCCCCACTAATACATAGGACTCTCCTATGTATTTTTTGACACATCATACTCTATGGGATTTCAAATTGAGTTGTAATGCGAGGCAAAACAGAAATATGCAAGCAAGCGGTTCTCACTATAAAACGTTCATAATTTGGTTGGCGCCAAACATGAGAGTCGGCAACTTCTTTTTATTTTTGATGATATACGAGGCGTCGAGAAGCGATCTAGCCAAGCTGTACGAACAGTACTGCTTGGCTGGTCGCGACGATGACAACGAAGTAGGTCGCAAAAATTAAAAG
>JAYSZV010000134.1:0-1600 GCA_043737875.1 Candidatus Lloydbacteria bacterium | reverse complement strand
AGAAAACATAGAGAAATATTTCATGTGCCTGTGTCACCTGACCCTCATTGCCACGGTTCGTAATGTAGAGGAATCCGGCATATGCAAACATAATAGCTCCAAGTGGGGCTGCAATTCTAAAAATAAGAAAGTTAATGACATTTTGTGCAAGTGTAATCAAGTCGTCGAACGTACAACCAGCGGCCACCGCGGGGTCCGAGCTCAGTCCGCAAGGAATAATGGTAGATGTTGGCTGAGCAAGCCCGATAAGTGGAATGACAATGAGCGTCGAGGAGAGGAGTATGATGGACGAGACACGTAGTGTTGAGGTAGGCATGTGAAATTATTTTTTATAGGGTACAAGCGCCGCGGTAAGCTCGGTGTTAAATGATTCTACGGAATTGGATACGTCTTTGCGTCCCGACGAAACGGACTCCACCATGTTCTGAAATGCCATGTTTGACGCTGCGGGATCTGGGTCGAGCCACGTGCGTGCACGAATGGCAGCATCATAAGAGACAGATAACACCGCATCGGTCGGCTTCACGCCAAGAAGGTCTCGGCGTACGGGAGGAAGATCGAATGCTGCAGCAAAGTCTTTTGAAAAAGAGGGGTCCATCAACAGTTGCTGAACTGCGATAAATGCGGTGGTTTTATTTTTTGACCTCTTCAGCACAGAGAGTCCGTGCACCTTTGCAAATGTCGTTTGAGCAGTAGTGCCACGGGGTTGAGGAACTTGTGCAACAGCAAAATTGAGGTTGGGATTCTTTTTCAGCAGGCTGTTATGTGCACTTGCATAGTCGAAGTACACCGCCAAGTCACCCTTGATGAATTCATTCTGGGAATTTGAGCGTGCTCTACTCCACGTATAAATACTTTTTATAGGGTTCGAGAAGTCCATATAAAATCGGAATGCAGAAACAATATTTTGATCAGGAACAATATTTGTACCATCCCTGATGCCCACCTTGGTGACAGGCACACCACCTTCCACTTTCACGATTGGATTACCCACCTGAAGGAAGAGCATGGTAATGATATCTTTGGCATGCGTGACGTTCACATATTCCCCAAATGGCACTGCACTCTGCATAAGATCTGAAGTTTTAGCGTTGCGTTTCGTGAGTTTGGGGGTCATGGTCAAAAATTCATCCCAAAACTGAGGGGGTTGAGTAATGGACGCATTATTGAACAAATCGCGATTCCAGTACATCACCAAGGGGTCAATGGCGAACGGAAGCGCAACAAGGCCATTGTCACGCATGTAGATTTCAGCTGCCTGAATGAAATTCGCAGAGAATACTGCACTCGGCATCAACTGATAGTTAATAAGTTCAATTTTATCTGAATGGCGCAATATCAAATCATCGGGAAGGAGAAGTACGTCGGGGTTCTTGTCGCTTGCGAGCGCCTCGACGATGTCTCGGTCAAAGTTGACTGGGTCATGATACTTATAAGTGACAGAAAAATCAGCCTTATACTTATCGTTTACACTTTTAATCATTTTGCCCAACTTCTCATTTTCAGGAAAAGTGCCCCATATTTCTACATTTCCAGCGGCCCCTACGAGCTTTGGATCATTGGAAGATTTTTTGGTTGATGACTGTGAAAATGCAATGAG
>JAYSZV010000133.1:0-1607 GCA_043737875.1 Candidatus Lloydbacteria bacterium | reverse complement strand
GAAGTGGCTTCGCCAAAGAAAAAGATATTGATTGCTTCTCTAGCATTTCCACTTTTTCTCGGCACTGTTTTGCTGATTGTTGATACATGCAATTCTTGGTGGTGTGACACAGGCGACGATACACCCCTCGGTTATTTTTTGATAATTTTCTTTCCGTTGCTCCCCACACTTTTTTTCTCCCTCATCACCTATTGGATGCGCGACGAAGTCTTCCAAGCATGGCTTAACTTCTCCTATTGGTGGATTCCTCTCTCAATATTTCTCGTACTGATCACGCCTGAAGGGAACAGTGTGATTATGTCGTGGGGCAAAGAAATTCCCGCGGTAGGAATGTCTGCACTCTATGTGCTTATCAGCACCATCATCATTGTGCGCACTTGGCGAAGGGTACATAAAGAAGCTCTTACGAAGACCGGGCTTTAGTGGTAGTCCCCCGAAGTGCGCATCACCTGGAGCCCCACCACCAAACCCCCGTCATGACCGGTGTCGATAGTGTCTCCTCAGCCACCATCACGTACCGCTGGTGGGGCTTTGCATATTGCATATAATTCGCTAGTATAAAGCTCTAAACAACAACCATTATGCTTGAACGAACACCAATAAGTAGCCTGAAAGATAAGGCGGGAGAAACGGTCAGTGTGTGCGGTTCCGTGAATGTGCGCCGAGACCACGGCAAGCTCGTTTTTATCGATCTACGCGATGCTTCTGGTGTCGTACAAATAGTCGCGCTCCCACAGAACCCCGAAGCGCATACGATTGCACAGACGATTCGCCCCGAGTGGATTGTGAAAGTTGATGGTCGCGTCAATGCACGCCCCGAGCGTATGATAAAGGTGGGGGAGGAGAATGGCGCCGTTGAACTCGAGGCACTCACCATTACCGTATTAGGTTCTGCGAAAGAGCTTCCGTTTGAACTCGGAGCCGAGCTCAATCTCGATACCTATCTCAACTTCCTCCCACTCACACTTCGTGATCCCAAGAAGCGTGCAATTTTCAAAGTACAGGCGCATATCATTCGCGCATTTCGCGCATTCTTTGATGGCGAAGGATTCACGGAAGTCCAAGTACCAAAGCTCATCGGTGACGACGCAGAAGGCGGAGCGAATTCGTTTGATGTACCGTACTTCGGACACACTGCGCACCTCGCTCAGAGTCCACAATTCTATAAGCAAATCATGGTGGGTGTTTTTGATAAGGTGTATACCACCGGCAATGTCTATCGCGCTGAGAAGCACGCAACGAGCCGTCACTTGAACGAATACACATCTATCGATGCCGAGATGGGATTCATCACGGATCACACGGACATCATGGCGATAGAAAACAAATGCCTCCGCTTTATAGTCGAAGAACTGAGGAAAACCTGCTCCCCAGAGTTCGCACTGCTTGGGGCGACGATTCCTGAAGTACCCGAGAAGATTCCTGCATTCAAGCTCCGTGAAGCACAGGAGATAATCAAACGCGAGTTTGGAGAAGACTGCACCAAAGAGCCCGACCTTGAGCCTCAGCACGAACGCTGGTTACATGAGTACACAAAGAAGACACACAACTCTGACTTTGTGTTCATCACCCACTACCCAATGTCCAAGCGCCCCATGTATACACGC
>JAYSZV010000132.1:0-1608 GCA_043737875.1 Candidatus Lloydbacteria bacterium | reverse complement strand
GCGGAGATAGAAGTAAATCAGTCGCTCTCGATTCGAGGAGGAGCAACCGGGGCAACGTACATTATCTCGAAATCCGGCACCGATAATGTCCAGTTCTTTGAGTACGGGAAATGAAAATCCCGCTGAATAAAACTTGCGAAAACCGCCAATGCAAAATGGGCAGTAATAGCAATTTCCAAATAGTTTGATGCGCATATACACAAACGAAATTGTGCGGAAAACTTTTTTGGGGAAAATTCCTTCGAGTGTAGCTCCTAAATTCATAGTCATATTATATAGAATATAAGCGTATTTGAAAGTTGGGTGTATTTTTGAATAAATATGAGGCGTCACCACAATGAGACTTTTTGCGCAAAGCGAGTGTTTTCTATAGTATGTAGGAAACACCAAAGCGTACTACTATACACATATATGAAAGGCGTCATCTTAGCGGGAGGAAGCGGTACAAGGCTTCATCCACTTACAAAAATTACAAATAAGCACCTCCTCCCTCTTTATAATAAGCCGGTTATTTTTCATGCGGTTGAAAAATTAGTGAATGCAGGTATCGACAAAATCATGATTGTCGTCTCGCCTCAATACCTCGACGACTTTGGGAGCGTACTCGGCTCAGGCCAAGACTTTAAGTCAAAAAATGGCGGTCATCAAATTCAAATAGTATACGGAATTCAAAACGAACCCAACGGTGTGGCTTCGGGTCTTTGGCTCGCCAAAGATTTTGTGGGCTCAGACAGCGTGGTGCTCCATCTCGGTGACAACATTATCGAAGATGACATTACTGACGAAATAAGAAACTTCAAAACAGGTGCGAAGGTGTTTCTTAAGCCCGTACACGATCCAGAGCGCTTTGGTGTGGCCACGCTCGATGAAGGCGGAAGGGTTGTGGAAATAATCGAGAAGCCAAGTAATCCGGAAAGCAACCTTGCGGTTGTCGGAGTATACATTTATGACAATACGGTGTTCACGAAAATTCAGGGTCAAGAAAAGTCTGCGCGTGGAGAATACGAGATAACGTGGGTGAACAATTGCTATATTGATGAAGGTACTCTGACCGCTGGTGAAGTCGCCGGGGCGTGGTTCGACGTTGGTACCTTCGACAGCCTCCTTACTGCATCGAACTACATGAAGGAGAAGCATCAGCGCGAAGGAAAGTAATCATGACCTACGACAAAATAATTCTCGTGACGGGAGGAGCCGGCTTCATTGGAAGCAATTTTTTGAATGCGATGGTAGAGAAATATCCAAACTACCAGTTTGTGAACTTCGACTTGCTTACCTATGCAGCCAATCTTGAAAATATTCACGTAACCAAAAAACCAAATTATGTTTTTGTGGAGGGTGACATAAGGGACTTAAGTAAACTGGAAGAAATCTGGGGGACGTACAAACCCACACACATCATCCACTTCGCTGCAGAGAGCCATGTCGACAACTCGATTACGAATCCGAGTGTATTTATCGAAACAAATGTAAACGGCACGCACAACCTTCTCCTGCTTGCGAAAAAGTATGCCATCCAGCGTTTTCATCATGTTTCTACGGATGAGGTATACGGCTCACTTCTCGCAGACGCACCTGCGAGCACGGAAGCAGACGTTATAGCCCCAA
>JAYSZV010000131.1:0-1636 GCA_043737875.1 Candidatus Lloydbacteria bacterium | reverse complement strand
TAGAGAAAAGCTTCGATGTGCGCACTCCAGAATATCGTGACCGTGTGTTCCAGCTACTTGAAGAGGCAATAAAAAGCAGGGCCGTCTCGCTTGGAGAGGTTGCACAGGTCATAAAAAACCACGAGGTAAAAGACTAAAACTCCATTCCAAATGGAGTTTTTTTGTGTAAAAAAAGCAAACTCGACACATTATCAGACATTGCGCTTTTTTGTATGTTGTGTAGAATATTTATATCGTGTATTTCTCGGGTGCGTGGCTGAGCTTTTGCTTAAGTAAGTTTCGAGAAGGTCGTATACGATGTTTTAAGCAAATAGTTCTGACACAAAATGGCTCAAAAGCTATACATTGGTGGATTGCCGTACTCAACGACGGATCAAGAGCTTGGAGATGCATTTGCATCTGCTGGCTCAGTCGTTTCGTCTTCGATCGTCACCGACAGAATGACCGGCCGCTCACGCGGATTCGGCTTCGTCGAGATGGCATCGGAGGCAGAGGCAAATGCTGCTATTGATATGTGGCACGGCAAAGAGTTCGGTGGGCGTACGCTCACAGTGAACATTGCTCGCCCAGAGGAGGAACGCCCTGCAGGAGGTGGAGGCAAAGGTGGTCCTCGCCGAGAGTGGCGCGACCGCAACTAAGCGATCACATACACAAAAAAACCGCACCTTGGTGCGGTTTTTTTGTTGCGCGCGACTCATCATCTCGGCATCTTCTCGGAATAATCTCGTAATACTAAATCAATGAATGGTATACTTGAGATATGAAAAATCGCTTGCGCTCCCCATACGTCCTCGCTGTACTCATCGCGCTCGCCGTCATCAATATATCGGTGCTCTTTAAGTTCGTACTCGATGAGCCATTTGCTCCACCGCGAATCCCCCCTGTACTCAAGGAGCCCGGCTCCGTGCACTCGCACACAAGCCTTCTCGTGATGGTGGGAAATAGGTCCGTCAGCTTTTGTGCGCCTGCATATATGCTTCGCTCACAAGCAGTGCATTTTGAAAATAATAATTGTTTTGTTGTGCACAAACATTCCAAGGGTGTCACACTCCAAACTTTTTTTGAATCGATTGGCGTTGTGCTGAATGATCAATGTCTCACTATTCCAAATGAAGGAAATTTTTGTACAAATGGTAAAAATGTATTACGCGTGATATTGAATGGGGAGGAAATTCCCACCTCCGAGCTTGCATACTATGAGCTAAAGAATAATGACCACGTACTCGTCAACTACGGCTTCGAAAGTGGCGCACTTCTGCGCTTCAAGTACAATCAAGTGCCGATGATACACTGGATATCAATGAGCCCACCCCGCTCAAATAATGGCTCAACTAAAACATAAAAAAGACTTTCGTGAGAAGGCTTTTTTATTATGCGGCATTAAAACCCTGTGCTCTGCACGGGAATGGACGCGCAGTTTGAGCACCCAGCTTTGTGGAGCGGAAAACTCATCAGCGCTTCGCTGATGCCCTATCTAACCTTCAAACCCTACCTGACGATCAAACCGCGGGCTCCCGCCCGCGGTGATTGAATTTCTGACTCATTCATCATTACAAATTTCTCATGCTACGGTGTTTCTGTAAGCAGGGTCTCATAGCGGAGAAGGACAAGCATTTCAGAATTTCTATTTTTGGTA
>JAYSZV010000130.1:0-1639 GCA_043737875.1 Candidatus Lloydbacteria bacterium | reverse complement strand
TGTTGTGGTACCACCTCTTCCGCCACTCTGTGGGCGACGCGCTCCCCCAGTTGCACTTGCGCCTCGTATTGGTGCACTGCGTACGGGTCTTCCGCCTTGGGTGCGAATGGGTGCTCCGCTGGTTACGGCTGGGCGTGGTGCTCGTGTGCGCTCCCCACTTCCACCTGGTCGGACGTAGCTTTGCACCCCCGTTGTGCGGAGTCCTGTGCGCGGTCGTCCTTCTGTTTTCTCTCGAGGAGTTCTTTCTGGGCTGTCGTTTCTGTCGTTCATGTTGAATCAATAAATAAATAATAATGCTTAGTAACTACGCTCTTCCATATTGTCGCGAAACCATTCCCATACCCGCTCGCTCTCTATATACCAATCCCGAATTGAGAGAAATCGCTCTGATTCCGTGGTGATGAGTCCCGAGCGAATCCCATGCGTTCGAGGCGATGTGGCATACAAGAAATCTGGACTGTAAATAAATATGGCGGGAATGTCTTTATTCATTTCGAAAACAAATTGATTGAGGAGTTCAGCGCGCACTACCTCATCTCGCTCCTTGCGTGCAGTCTCTAGCAACTTGTCCACATTCTTATTTGTATAGAGTGCAACATTTAATCCTGGAGCATTTCTTTGCGAAGAGTGCCAGTACGCGAATGGGTCAGGTGTACGCCCGAGTACCTGTCCATAAAAAAGTATGTCGTATTTTCTGGGGGAAAGAATATCAGTAGCAAATGTCGATGATTCAAAAATGTGCAACGTTACGCGCGCACCTATTTTCTCCCAGTCGGACTTCAACAGTTCTCCTGCTTGCTTCAACTCAGGCACATCTGGTATCGCAATCGAAAATTCAAGAGTGGATACCGTCTTCTTTTTCTTATCCGTTTTTTCGTATATGCCGACTGCGTTTGGTGCCCATCCTCCGGCTTCAAGGATACGTCGTGATTCTTGGATTCGGCTCGCACTTGTCGATGCCGAGCTTGTAGATGAAAGTAGGGGGAGAAGTGGGAGCGGTCCATCAATAGCCCGACCATACCCGTACAACACTTCTTTCACAATACGATCTTTTTCGACTGAAAGTGAGAGTGCTTTGCGGACCGATGCGTCCGCGAATACGGGCTGATGATTTTGATTGAAATACAGTGCAAAGACACGGGGAAGGGGTGCACGAAGAATTTCTCCCCCTCCACTTTTGATTTTTTCTGCGAGTGCGGGTTCGACGGAATGCATTTGGTCGATAGTCTTATCCCCGAAAGCTTGTGTGAGTTCCTTGTTGTTGCCAAAAAACACAATGCGCAAATTGGTAATGTACGGTTCGCCCGTTGCGTACCGCTTGAACGCGACAAGGTCGTAATATTTCGGTAGCCCGTTATCGTTGTCCTGCACGACATTGTTCACGCGGTATGGTCCTGACCCGATAGGTTTGAGGTTGTAGTAGGTGACGTCGAATTCGTCGTTGGGCACATTTTGCCAAATGTGTTTTGGTAATATTCCCATGGTCGCGCTTTCGAGGAAAGGAGCATACGGTTGCTTGATGCGAAAAATAATTGTCAGAGGATCTGGGGTTTCAACGGCCACGCCCTCCCAGCTCGCACGACGTGGACTTCTAATTGCGAGACCTTGGTCACGCACTTTGTCGATAGTGAAAGCAATG
>JAYSZV010000129.1:0-1644 GCA_043737875.1 Candidatus Lloydbacteria bacterium | reverse complement strand
TCGAGACGCTTTGCGCTCTCGTTCAAGAGCGTAGCAACGCTGTCATCGATACGAATGTAGGTGTCAATTGCACGCACGCTCATTTTTGCATTAAGGATAAACGCAGTATCAGCAAAACGTTTTGTTTGGTGGGCGCGTGCGCGAACGACGTCCGTAATAAGTGTGTCGAGCTCACTACTCTTCGAGCGATTCTTCCCCGGTGAAAGTGTATCGTGCGCGAGCCGTGGTACCTCAATCCACAAATCAATGCGGTCAATAATTGGTCCTGAAATTTTACGCTGATAGCGCGTGATATTCATCGGAGTACACGAGCAAGGTTTTTTTGTATCTCCCCAATATCCACATGGGCATGGATTCATTGCTGCAATTAATATAAATTCTGCAGGAAATCGTTCAGAACCCTTCGCGCGAGAGACATGGACATACCCTTCTTCGAGTGGTTGGCGCAACGATTCAATAACGCGTTTATCAAATTCAGGAAACTCATCGAGAAAAAGTACACCATGATGAGCGAGGGTAACTTCCCCCGGTTTTGGAATCGAGCCCCCACCAATTATGGAGACATATGATGACGTGTGATGTGGTGCGCGCATCGGAGGCGATGCGATGATGGCATCGGTGAGTACACCCGATACCGAATGAATGGCCGTCACCTCGAGCGCTTGCTTTTCGCTGAGCGGTGGAAGGAGCTCTGTGAATGCTTTGGCAAGCATCGTCTTCCCTGTCCCCGGTGGTCCCCACATTGCGATATTGTGACCACCTGCGGCTGCTATCATGAGACCACGCTTCGCTGTCTCTTGTCCACGTATGTCGTTCCATGCGGAGTGTGTGGCAGGAGTTACGTGAGACAAGAGTGGGGTGTGTGGCTGTGGAGTGATTTTTGGGTGAGAAGTATCTTTGGTATTTGGGGTAAGATGGGCGACAACCTCCTTAAGCGAGGTAACGGGATACACGGTGACTCCTGAGACGAGTGCCGCTTCACGCGCATTTTCTTTTGGAATAAATATTTCCTTAACCCCAAGTTTTTTTGCTGCACTCGCGATGGCAAGCGCACCCCGTATTCCGCGTACCTCACCGTCGAGCGCAAGCTCACCGGCAAATAATTTATCTTCTGCAGAGAAGCGTATATCCCCCGTTGCCAGCAGGTAACAGAGTGCAATGGGCAAATCAAAGGAAGGACCTTCTTTTTTCAGCGATGCAGGAGCAAGTGCAACGGTAATTTTTTGGTTCCGTTGTTTTGGTGATTTCCAGCCACTATTTTTTATTGCCGCACTAACGCGGTCTCGCGACTCTTCCACGGCCTTATCAGGAAGACCAACAATAGTGAACGCATGTATGCCTTTTGTTAAATCTGCCTCTATCGTTATTCGATGGCCTCCAGACAATGTCGGCTGAACTGAGTATGTTTTTGCAAATGCCATGATGTTACTTCATGTGGAGAATGCAGGTCGATGCAGCAGGATTAACCTCAAGACGAGCAACCTCAATTTTTTCTTTGCAGACCGTGCACACACCATAACCACCGTCACTAAGGGCAACAAGTGCGAGTTCAACCTCCCCTAGTCTTTTTTCAAGCTCAAACTCAATGGCACTACGATCCTCGAAGCTCGTAATTTCAGACGCACGTTCTTCTATTTCTGCCTG
>JAYSZV010000128.1:0-1659 GCA_043737875.1 Candidatus Lloydbacteria bacterium | reverse complement strand
GCGAGGAGTGCGTATTGGTCGTCCTGAAGTGTGGTGCGCGGAAAGTAGAAAGGTTCACCCGTAGAGCCCGATGTCGATGAAATGACATGATATTCCTCGGAAAGTTTCCCATCCCATGATAGTTGGGACAATTCATATTTACGGAGATAATTGTCCTTGTCTATTGAGGGAACGGTAGCGAGGTCCTCATGGGTGCGAATGCGCTTTGAATCGATGTGGTGTTTTTTGAGAAAATCTTTGTACGCAGGAACACGCTTCGCCATGTCGTGAAATAAAGCAAATTGCATTTGCTTTCCGCGCTCCATCCAGTATGACTCCTTCTTTGTTTTAAGTGCGTTTTCCCATGCCTCGGCATCATTGAGTGGAAAGGAATATTTGAACGAGAATTTTGATTTTAGATTAGCCATACGGTTCGGGAGAGGTCATTCCGTTTTTCGAAAAAAGTGCTTCAATTTTTTCCTGCGCCGTCCTATTTGCAATACGATGCATTGCAATACGTTCCTCTTGGCTCTTCTTAATGATGTTCCGTAACTCACTTTTTATGTTGAGTACTTTTTCCGCCAGTAGTAAAGAATCTGCACTTTCTTCGAATTCGTGTACCACACTAATAAGCCCGCCTGAGTTGACGAGATAGTCCGGTGCATAGAAGATGCCTTGCTCATGAAGCATATCTCCCACTTCATCAGAGTTGAGTTGATTGTTTGCAGATCCAACAATTGCACGAGCGCGTATGTGGTGCACATTCGATGCGGTGAATACTCCACCGAGGGCACAGGGTATCAAAATATCCACTGCCTGAAAAAGAATCTCCTCTGGGCTTACAACATGCACATTGGGAAAGCGCGCGCGCATTGACTCTGCCCGCTCCTCGCTTATATCCGCGATGACGATATGCCCCACCTTATCATAGAGAAGATGGAGGAGTGCTCCCCCTACCTTCCCCAACCCTTGAATGGCAATGGAGATTTCTGAGAGGTCGTTCTTGTGTAGTACATCTCCTGCGACAACTTCGATGCTATGCAGAAGTCCGAGGGCTGTGTGTGTCGTAGGGTCCTCCTTGATGCCGACAATATGTGGAGAGTGCGTACTCATGTAGTCCACATCTTCCTGTGTTACGCCTGCATCAGAGCCCGTGATGAATTTCCCACCCAGCCTGTTTACATGTTCTGCATAAATGTGCAAAGCGCGAGCACGTCCGTCTTGCGTCGCCATGTGTGGACCATCCAATAGCACGCCCTTTCCGCCCCCATAAAGAATGCCCGCGAGTGCGGCCTTGTGTGACATCTGATATGAAAGATTAAGCACATCGCGAAGCGCGTCGTTTATTCCTTCATACTTTTGTATACGCGTTGCTCCAAAAGCAGGGTGCTCTTTGTTTCCACGGTGTATGGCAATAAAGCCATAGAGGGTCTCCCCGTCTCTTACCGGCTGTATTAGCGACCAGCTCTCAGGCGTTCCGCTCATGTGGGATGATTATAGGACATTTTGAAAAAAAATCAAATGCCCTCCCCTCGTAGGTCCTCAATCATCTTTTTTGCCTTCCCTGATAACTTTTGGGGTGTTTTGATGTTTACGTAAAGAAGAATGTCCCCTGCTCTGCCGTGACCATGGCTGGGAACCCCTTTTTCTTTGAGCCTAAGGGTGTCGCCAAACTTTACT
>JAYSZV010000127.1:0-1666 GCA_043737875.1 Candidatus Lloydbacteria bacterium | reverse complement strand
TTACGGAGCTTGCCTTTCTCGGGATGTGATGCAATGTATTCGTTCTCACCAAGCTTTTCTTTGATGACAATGTCGGCGTTGATTTCTTCTTTGATTTCGCGGATGGTTCCCTCTTCTGCGGTCTCGCCTTCTTCGATGCGACCTTTGGAGAGTGTCCAGTGTCCAAAGATGTCGTGCACGAGCGCGAGATACAACTCGCCTGTTTCATCGTGTGCATACACCACTGCACCACCGAGTTGTTCGAGTGGAAGTGTGGCGGGGTCAATGGCTGCGTTCTTCTTGTCGCGCGATTGTGTCGTCTCGTCTTTTCCGGGTTCACCGATTTCTTTGTACACGGCACCCAAAACGCCATTGACGAACTTGCCACTGTTCTCACCACCAAATGTTTTGGCAAGTTCAATTGCTTCGTTGATGGCAACCTTTGGAGGCACTTCATTGCGGTCACCAAAGAGAAGCTCAAAGAGACCGATACGGAGTACGTTGCGGTCGACAATGGAGATGCGGTCGATAGGCCATGCAGGGGCTGCCTTCTCGATAATTAAATCTAATTCTGCTTGTTTGGCGAGGACGTTCTTCATGAGCTCTGCCATGAATGTTGCGTCATTTAATCCCGGGGCGAATTCGTCGATATTTCTCGTTAGCACAGCTTCAATATCACCGATTTGGTGATTGTTGAAATCCCACTCAAAAATGGATTGTAATACTATGCTTCTGGAAAGGTGCCTGTTCGCCATATAAAAGTTCTTCAATACTAGTATAAAGAATTTTGATGCAGTTGGTCAAGAAAGTCCGCTTTTGGCGGACTTTCTTTTTCGTAAATAATTACTTTTTTGCCGGTTTTGCTTTTGCTTCCTTTTTTGCTGGAGCAGCGATTGCTTTCGCAGTAGGCTTGCTGTCTCCTGCTTTTTTTGAAGCTTTGAGCGCTTTCTTCACGACGTCAATGACAACGCGTCCTCGATACTTGCCACAGTTTGCGCATACACGGTGCATGAGGTGCTTCGTGTTGCAATCTTTGCATGTCTCAAAACGCGCCACCTTCAAAGCGTGGTGGGAACGGCGGTTGCGGGTATGCCCGCTTGTGTGTCGCATGTGTACTACCATAGTGTTTTAGAGTATACGCATATATTTATAATTGGCAAGGAGGCAGTGGTGGACACGGGCTTCTCGTGTGGAGATTCTACCTTGCGCACTCGGAAATTACCAATAAATGATGTATTTGGTGAATAAAAATCCCCCTCATTGGGGGAAAACTTACTCATCGACATGTACTTGGTGGCCTCTTCGCTCGCAATGGCGCTTCACGTGCTCTACGAGGAGCGGAAGGGTGACGCCCTCGACGTTGAGGACATATGGGATACCCGTCACTGCCTCGACCATATCGGTGCCATACCTGGCTTCTGTTTGGTCATACAACTCGTCCTCTTGAGGTTGAGAAAGCCCAACGATATCGACAGAAGCTGCATGCGGGCGTGCCATTGTTTGCCTCTTCGGATTCAATACTATTACTTTGGACACCTTGGATACCATCGTGCTCCTTTTGGTAAATACAAAACAATTATTCCAAGAATGAGTATGCTACTTATCCATGAATAGTCAATGAAGCCTAGTGAGAAATATTGCGACAAAATGTTTGTCGGTGCTCGGGGGTCACCCCCTCTTTGCGTAT
>JAYSZV010000126.1:0-4227 GCA_043737875.1 Candidatus Lloydbacteria bacterium | reverse complement strand
TAAAATTGGGTGGGACTATTGCACCCCAGCAGCCTTCATTACCGCGAGTTGATTCTGCAATTCACCAATCAACTTCATAATTTGTTTGAGCAAATCTTGAATGAGTGCACGACGAGTTTCAGCATTCATTGTGGCGCCAATGTTCGCACTCGTTGTCGAGACGACGACGGGCTTCACTGGGGTCACATCTGTTATCGTAAGCGTCCCTCCAGTGGAAGTAGCACTACTACTCATTCCTGTACTCGTGCCGACGCGGACATTCACCGATTGCTCAGTCTGCCCACCCTTGCCCACACACGTCAGCGTGTACGTCGTGTTCATCCCAAGATTGTTCATCACGCGTGACCCCACGAGTGGTACTGCTCCAGAGAGTCCATTGCCTCCTGAACACGTATCAACATTTGTGGCATTCCAATTCAGTGTGACCGAACCTCCAGCGGGCGCGGTTCCACTTGAGCTCGTGAATGTAAGTTGAGGGCGAATAGACATTGGAACTGTCGGCTTCGCATCATTACCTTCATTGTAGAGCATCGTCACTTCGCTTCCCGAAAGTGCGCGATTATAAATACGCAGTTCATCGAGCATGCCGTTAAATGAGCCGACAAGTGGTGTCGCTTCTGACGATCCTATGCGGTACATGAGTGGGTGATTCGTGATATCGGGGAACCAGCGACCAATATTGTCTCCCGCCATGGTGACCATCTCACCATTGATATACATCTTGTACGATTGGGCATCTGCGATAAAAACAAGGTGATACCACTCATTTTTATTCAGAATCTTTGTTCCTTGTGCCTTGCGATCATTTCCGTTCGCCTCTGAACGAAACTGGAATTGTGGGCGACCCTCTCGGTCAAGAGACAAAAATGCATAGATGTTGTTATCGGTTGTCGATTTTCCCGAAAAAATAATATTACGGTCCGACAGGTCTTCCATCTTGAACCACACCGAAATAGTACCCTGACTTCCATTCAAGAATGCATTAGGGAGCGCCACACCTTGTCCAGCCATGCCATCCATTCCGAGCGCAGTTCCCGACTTGCCAGATGCCCAGCCGAAGCCCGTTGAACTCCCCGTCATGACGCCATTCTGCCCACCAGTGTCTCCAATGCTTCGTCCCGTTGCATCGTCAAATGACCAATAATTTACATAGTCCGTCGTTACTGCAAATGCAGAAGGAGCGACGACAAAAAGTATCAAACCAACGAAGATACCGAGTTGTTTCGTTTTTTTCATAAATAACATTTTTATAGATATTGAATAACCCGTGAATGAAAGGAAGGAACAATTACAAATCTTGACTCGTGGAAACAAAGTCTCCTCCCAACGATGTAGTTTCGAGTTTTCCATCTCGCGCATCCACTGCAATGGCGAGCTGGTGAGCAAAGATATCCATCGCCCCCTTCACATCATCGCGGTTGAGAGCCCAGTACTTTAACACAGGATCCTGAAGTGCGCGTGAATACGAAAATGTCATACCCCACGGGTGCGGACCTTTCTTGGCAATAGCATCCAGATTGAGAAATGCCTGTGTTGGCGTCTGTCCACCCGAAAGGAATACCACCCCGCCCAAATCATGGGGTATATGGGCGTGGAGCGCGCGCACAGTCCTTTCCGCAACGTCCGTTGGTACGGGTGCCACTCCAGAGTCTTTGCCCGGAAGCACCATGCTCGACTTGAGTATCGCGCCAGGTAAATGCACTTTGTATTCCTTCATAAACGAAGCGAGCATGTCATATACACGGACCATGACCGCCTCACATTCTTCTATGGTATGAGTACCATCAAAGAGTACTTCGGGCTCAACAATGGGGACAATATCGTTCTCCTGACAAATGCGCGCATAGCGCGCAAGGATGAAGGTGTTTGCTCCGATGAGGTTGTCCGTAGGAATTCCTTCTCCGACTGCGATCACAGCACGCCACTTTGCGAACTTGGCTCCCGCATCGCGATACTTCGCCATACGCTCCGGCAGTGCATCGAGTCCTTTCGTGACTTTTTCACCGGGAAATCCGGGCAAGTCGACTAGCCCCTCATCTACCTTAATACCAGGAAGAATTCCTGCCTCTCTACAGTATTCACGAAATGATTTTCCGTCCGAGGTAGATTGCCAAAATGTTTCATCATAAAAGATAACACCCGAGAGAATATTGCGCGCTTCGGGCGTCGTGATGAGTATTTCACGATACATGCGGCGATTCTCCTCTGTCTCTTCGACGCCGACGAGGGCGAAGCGTTTGTTGGCGCTCGTGGTCGACTCGTCCGCCGCGAGAATACCCTTCCCCTCTTGGACTAAATACTTTGCCGTGGATTCAAGTAATTGTTCATTCATATGCAAGGATTATAACATCAACAAGGTAATTTATACGAGTTCCCAATTGACGTATGAGGAAATGCTTGTGGGGTGAACAATGCTTCACAATTTCGTGAAGCATTGTTCCTTCCATTACAGCCATATAAGGCTAGGAGGTTTCTATGTCTTTCAATCATTCTCTTTCCTCATGCCACACACCAAAGGTGCGTGACCTTCTCAAAAATTCAGTTGCAGTCGGATCCTCTGTCGCAATTACAGGGCAACGTGCCGGCATCTGCGTCGGTTTTGCAGAAAAATATATCCATCGTGGTGGCTTAGACCACAAACACGCCGGAGTGTATATCGATTTTGCCACGGCGATCGTCAGACCCAGTGACGGTGGACAGAGTGTGCTCGTCCCGCTCAACCTCGGCTCTCTCCATGAGATAGTAGACATCAATATTCGCATCGCTGACCTCCCCGAAACACCGTTCTGGGAGGGTGATATAGTGAAAAATCAATGTCAGGCTAGCTCAAGGTGGGTAATCAAGTGCATTGAATATCATTCGGACTGCAAACATATCTATCACCTACAAACCCCAAGTGATGCAGGCACCGGCCATGCTTTTGATTCAACACTCACGCTCGTCGCTCGTGGCAATCTCTGGAAACTTGACCATGGCGAGCCTCTTGTCTTCGCAAGCATCGAAGATGAGGCAAAGTTCTACAAGTCGCTCGGTATGTCGAGGAAAGTATGCCAGTCTGTAGACCAAACCCATGCCAGAGCTGCAGGGTTCGTCGATTTCCACACCACGGAAGAGTGGGATTTTAAATCCGCCATCTCGTGCCTGCACGAAGGTCGCGGTGATGCAATAAAGGTCAAGGACAGAAAAAATATGACGTTTGTGGTCATCAAATACGACCTCGAAGAGTTTGGGGGGCGCATGCGTACGCACACGCTCGCAAAGTTCGGACTTGCCGAAGAAACAACAGCATAACGTATTCTCCACGCACCCCCTTAAAAAGGGGTGCTTTTTCTTTCCCTAATCTTTGTCTAATTTCCTTCTCTTATTTCATAAAACAATGCAGAGGAGGGACAGTCCCTACAAAAAAGATAAAAATGTGTTGTAATAAAATTTATTATTTTTGGTCTTTGTCTTTTTTAATTTTACGCTGAGAGGAAAAATCCTTTATAAATTTCTCTCCACCAAATGGAGCCCCTCTGTTGACTGAACCACGAATATCAAAAATATCTTCCTGTTTTTCTTCATCATGAATCCATCTCCGATACTGATGCGGGAGTGGCGTTGGTGAGGGAGCGAGGACAGCTTGATCTTTTGAGGCCCCGTGAATGCGCCGATGGGCGCTTCCCCACTTCCATTCTTCAGGAAGTTTCACAAGCTTTGCTCTCGCGGGATTACGTTCAATGTATTTGAGTACAGTAAGCAGGTATGCATCGGTATCTACCACGAAAGATTTATATCTTCCTTGATATACATGCCCACCACCAACAGTTTTAGTTTTGTGACGCATTTTTGTTGCATGTGTCGTTGAAAGCCAGCGCATAAAATTAGGCATATCTTGGTCTTCGCGTGGATGAAGCAAGAGATGCCAGTGATTTGGCATAATAGTATACGCAAGAATACGCATATTGAATCGCTCTCTTGCTTCAAGGAGTAGGCACTCAAATTCCTTATATTCAACTTCTTTATTAAACATTGTTGTCTTACCGTTTGCGCGGTTGAGCACGTGATATACATACCCACCGATTGCGAGGCGAGATTGTCGTGGCATAAAATTATTATACTTCATAATTTACTTTTTTGGAGGGACTGCTTAAATTCTAGTTTGAACTGCAACAAGCTCCGAATACCTTGCAGGGAGTTTCCCAGTTGAGCGACTTCCGTGGTCGATGATTAATCATCTGCACCACG
>JAYSZV010000125.1:0-4244 GCA_043737875.1 Candidatus Lloydbacteria bacterium | reverse complement strand
GGGTTCGGCAGGAGCTCGTCCACAGATTATCCACTTGATTATCCCCATCAAGAGGTGTATCAAGTTCCGTCCTCCCCAAAGACCTCCAAAATGAGCATTTTAGCCGTAAATGCTTATAAATATGCATATTTTCTGCTGTGTATAACGTGCTTGAATTCAAGCGGACTTCACTTTTGGGGTTGACGGTTATATCCACTTAATCTATACTGTTTTTCACTAACGGCCTGATTGAGTTATTGGCGGATAACCCTTAGTAAGACCACTCTCTTTTGCGCACAGGCGCCGCATCTATTTATAAGTTTGGAGGAATATAAGACACAACTCGATAAAGAGTCCGTGTTTTTGCGCATTTTTATTCCATTCCCAAGTAATGCTTTTCGATTTCGAAAACGATTCATTGGGAATGGAATTTGTACTTTCGTATTGAGATGAGTATTTTATCGTATTAGTATTTAGGAATTTCCTACTTACTAGAGACTACTTACTAGCTACTAGTTATTTATGGAGGCAATAACGAAGAAGTTTTTTGGGCGCTATAAGGAACCGCTGGCAGAGATCCCCAATCTCGTAGAAATGCAGAAGCGTTCATACGATTGGTTGGTCGCAGAAGGACTGAAAGAACTCTTTCAGGAATTCTCACCAATCAGCGATTATTCAAAGAAGAAGTTCGATCTCGAATTCGTTGGATTCGAATTATCCGAGCCCCGCTTCGACGAGCATCATGCACGCGAAAACAAAGTCTCATACGAGACTCCGTTGCGCGCTCGTGTTCGCCTCACCAACAAGACACTCGGCACCGTCAAGGAGCAAGAGGTCTTTATGGCTGACTTTCCTATTGCAACGAGCCGTGGGACATTCGTCGTCAACGGTGTCGAGCGCGTGGTTGTGCCACAGCTCGCTCGCTCATTCGGAATATTTTTTACCGCACAGGAACTCAAGGCTGGGCGCTTTTTTGGTGCCAAGGTCATCCCATCGCGTGGTGCATGGATAGAAATCGAGACGGACTCCGATGAGGTCGTCTGGGTCAAGATCGACCGCAAGCGCAAGTTCCCCATCACCTCGCTCCTCCGTGTGTTCGGACAAGGCTCCGATGCAGAAATTTTGAAAATGTTTGAAGGAGATCCAACGGGCAAGCGGTATATGGAGAAAACCCTCGCCAAGGATCCCGCTAAGTCACTCGACGAATCGTACGTCGAAGTCTATCGCCGCCTCCGCGACGGAGATGTGACCACGACCACCAACGCACGCGAGCTCATCGATGCGATGTTTGCACGTGAACGCTATGACCTCTCTACGGTCGGACGTTTCCGCTTCAACAAGCGCTTCGAAAAGTCGATGACCGAGAAGGCACTCGAAAGTCGTGTCCTCACGTTCGACGACCTCATCACGACGGTTGCACATGTTGCGAAGCTCAATCACATGAAGGGAGCGACAGAAGACGACATCGACCACTTGGGTTCTCGTCGTGTCCGCTACGTCGGAGAAATGCTTCAGGCCAAGCTCCGCGTTGGCATGACACAGATGAAACGCAATATTCAAGACCGCATGTCGACGGTCGAGACAGACACCATCCTCCCGATCAACTTTGTGTCTCCTCGCCCACTACAGGCTCGCCTCAAAGAATTTTTCACCACCAACCAGCTTTCACAGTTGATGGATCAGAACAATGTATTAAACGAAGTCGAGCATTTGCGCACCTGCTCCGCGATGGGTCCCGGTGGACTCACTAAGGAGCGTGCAGGCCTCGAGGTTCGTGACGTACATCCTTCACATTACGGACGACTCTGCCCAATCCACACACCAGAAGGACCAAACATTGGTCTCGTACTACGATTTGCCACATACGCGCGCACCAACACTTTTGGTGTTATTGAGACTCCATATGTAAAGGTCACTGATGGCAAAATCACGGGCAAGATTGAATATTTGAACGCCCTCGAAGAAGAGCAATATGTCATCGCTCATGCCGCTGTCCCCTACGGAGAGAACATGATGTTGGGCGATCGCGTTGAGGCTCGCGTAAAGGGCAACCCTGGCATTGTGAATCGCGCACAAGTCGACTATATCGACGTCGCAACCAATCAGGCGTTCTCGACCGCAACCTCATCGATTCCTTTCCTCGAACACGACGACGCCAACCGCGCACTCATGGGTTCCAACATGCAAAAGCAGGCAGAGCCCTGCATCATCCCACAGGCACCTATCGTTGCCACAGGTATGGAAGGTCGCATCGCGCGCGACTCAGGCCGTGTCATCATCGCCGAGACAGACGGTGTCATCAAAGAAGTCGACGCCCGCCACATCGTTCTGAAGGACAACAAAGGCAATGAGAAAGAGTACAAGTTGATCAACTTCGTCATGACCAACAACGCCAACTGCTTCCACCAGCGCCCAATCGTTTCGGTTGGCGAGAAGGTGAAGAAGGGCGATGTATTGGCAGACACCTCGACATCAGACCGCGGAGAAATGGCTATCGGTCAGAATCTCCTCGTTGCGTTCATGTCATGGGGAGGAGCCAACTACGAAGATGCCATCATTCTTTCCGAGCGCCTTGTTCGTGAGTCCATTCTCACATCTATTCACATCGAGAAATTCGTCGTCAACGTGCGCGACACCAAACTTGGGCCCGAAGTCACCACTCCCGATATACCAAATGTTGGAGAAGCCAAGCTTAAGGATCTCGACCACGAGGGTATCGTGCGCATCGGAGCCGAAGTGCGCCCAGGCGACATTTTGGTTGGAAAGATTACACCAAAGGGTGAGGCAACCCTCACACCTGAAGAGCGCCTCCTTCGCTCGATTTTCGGCGAGAAGGCACGCGACGTCAAAGACACATCACTCCGCATGGAACACGGCAAGCGTGGTCGCATCATCGGAGTCAAAGTATTCTCACGCGAAAAGGGCGACAATCTCGAGTCAGGCATCATCAAGCGTGTCTATATAGAGATAGCACAGTTGCGCAACATCTCCGTTGGAGACAAGCTCGCTGGTCGCCACGGCAACAAGGGAGTTATCTCAAAGATTCTTCCTGTCGAAGAAATGCCATTCCAAGAAGACGGAACACCAATCGACGTCATCCTGACTCCACTCGGTGTGCCATCACGTATGAACTTGGGTCAGATTTTCGAGCTCCACCTTGGACTCGCCGCGCACAAGCACGGCTATCAGGCCATCACTCCTTCGTTCCTCGGTGTGACCGAAGCAGAAATCCGTGCAGAATTGAAGAGCGCAGGCTACCGCGAGGACGGCAAGATGAAGCTGTTCGACGGACGTACAGGCGAAGCATTCGAACAAGAAATTTCCGTAGGCTACATGTATATTTTGAAACTTCACCACATGGTTGAGGACAAGATTCACATGCGCTCCATAGGCCCGTACAGTCTCATCACCCAGCAACCTCTTGGAGGTAAAGCGCAGGGTGGAGGACAGCGTTTCGGAGAGATGGAAGTGTGGGCGCTCCAAGGTTACGGTGCCGCTCATATCCTCCGCGAAATGTTGACCGTCAAATCAGACGATATCCTCGGACGTTCAGCCGCATTCGACGCAATCGTGAAAGGCAGAAATATTCGTGAGCCAAACCTACCGGCGACATTCCACGTCTTGCTCAACTCACTCCGCGGACTCTCACTCGATATCGAATTACTCACGATTCCGGAAGGAGAATCAAAATAATTGCCATCATCCATCCATATGAAAAATCCAGCAACAGATTTCAACGCGATTGGCATCAAGCTCGCTTCGCCTGAGCGCATCAAGGAATGGTCCCATGGTGAGGTCACGAAGCCCGAGACCATCAACTACCGCACCCAGCGCAGTGAGCGTGGTGGACTCTTCGACGAGCGCATTTTCGGACCGGAGAAAGATTTCGAGTGCTACTGTGGCAAGTACAAGGGTATCCGCTACAAGGGCATCATCTGTGAGAAGTGTGGTGTCGAGATTACGCGTGCCATCGTGCGCCGTGAGCGCATGGGACACATCGAACTCGCTGCTCCTGTTTCACACATTTGGTTCCTCCGTGGTATCCCGTCACGTATCGGACTTCTCCTCAACCTTCCTGTCGCCGAACTCGAAAAAGTTATCTACTTCGCCGCATACGTCGTCACATCCGTGAACGAGCACGAGAAAGAGAATCTTTTGAAAGAGCTCGACCAAGAATATAAGTCCAAGGTCAAGTCACTTGAAGCCAAAGGTGCCAAGGACAAGATGAAAGAGCTCCTCACCGCCGCCAAGAAAGAAATCGACGG
>JAYSZV010000124.1:0-4244 GCA_043737875.1 Candidatus Lloydbacteria bacterium | reverse complement strand
GATCACGATCTATGTTGTCACTATTATAATCATCCAAATTCATCCAATACCGCGTACTCGTAGCCCCATTCGCCCACAACGCACTCGGCTCCACCACAGTCCCATCTCCATCAATCACCTTCTTCGGTCTAAGTGTAACCCCAGGTGCATGTTCCGCACAGTAATAACTTGTACGTCCGAGAATGACAATAGTCGCGACACGTACGCATTTATTTACTTTGTAATATGTAAACCCACTCAGTGTTTCCATCCCCCATCCGGCAATGGTGATCAACTGCACTCCAGCAGGTGGCGTCCATGCGTCAAGTGAAGCGTGCGCATTTCGTGCGTTTTGGAGAAATGTTGAACCAACAATCTCGGGATTGTCCAAGTCACTGTAGCTTGGTTTTGTGCGTAGTCCCGATGTGTCCGACATAAAGTTGTACATTCCTTGCTCAGAGTGGATGGTGTCACCATACACATCACTCCATGAAGAAAGTGTCGATGAAGAAATGATTATCACGGCATCATCAACGTATGTAAAGTAATTCGCAGAAGGCAGAAGGTTGTATGCGCTCGGGGTGTTTTGCGCAAGTTGGCGGACTTTTTTATTTGAGACGGCAGACTGAATTCCTGCCTCAAACCCATTTAGTAGCACACCCACCGCCTTCGGTGTCCCCAACTGGGGTGTTGCCACCATTATTACTCGGTCGATTAACCGTGCCGTCTCTGCGGCGCCAATCTTTTGCATGAGCGCCTTCGCAATGAGTCCCCCTTGCGAATGCCCAATGATTGTCACCTTTCCCGTCGGGGACGAAGTAGCGAGTTGTTTGAGCGTTTTAAGAATATACGGATCGTGTCCCGCTTGCGGTGATAAAAGATAGGAGATGCTCCCGTCAGTAAGTTTGCGTCCATTATTCACAACGGTGTCGTAGTCGAGTCGCCAGTCGTACGGGGTCGTGGTGGCAGTAATGTGATATGTAGTTTCCCAACTTTTCATTTCAGTAAGAAAAGATTTATAGATGTCGGTGTAGAGTTGTTGTCCGTCGGCGGTGTCGATTGCATCCTTGGTGGTGATGTCAGGGAGTGCACTTGTGCCATTACTGTTCATGCGGATATAGTCTGCTTCAGTATCATCTTCAGGAAGCCAGCGTACATCACCAGTGCTATCGTACAACCGACTCCCCATCATCCCTGGCAAGAAAAGCACATTCGACACGCAGGGTGCGGTGCATGTGATGGTGGGGTCTTTGGTCAGCCAGTTTCCAAAGTTCACATTGTTCGAGGCGGTATCCCCTCCTCCAGATGGATTTGAGGGATGGGTTGGTCCGCCCGCGTGTCCCCACCAGTTGTTGGTGGCATTAACGAGACTTGTTGACTCGTTCTGAATGCCGAAGCTTGTGTTGTTGCGTATCGCGGAGTTATGCACGGAGGTGACGGGGGTGCCATTGAACCCAACGACATGGATGCCCTTCTGATTTCGTGCAATCGTCGAGCGTTCGATGGAGAGGGATGCACCGTCAGCATAGATTCCCGCAGTGGTGAATCCAGTAATTGTGCTTTGCGAGAGGGCGAGTGAGGGTGTGCCCGCTTGGAGCAGAATGCCATACGCCGCATTGGTGGTGGAGATGTTGGTGCGGGTGATATATGCGACTGCATCATTGGCGATATACATGCCGTACATTCCATATATTGAAGAAAGCGTAGCATTATCAAGGGTGAGGAACGAAGTCGAGATATCCATCCCATAACGCGCATTTGTAATGGTGAGGTTGCTCGCGGTCGTAGTGGAGTGAAGTGAGAACAGTCCAGCGCCCGTGAGGTCGCGCAATGTACTGGAGGCAAGGGTGAGGGTGGAATGAGAAAGGGTGACTGCGTTTCCTGCACCCATGATGGTGACATTCCTGAGTGTTGAGGAGGCGTGGTCAACAAACACTGCATACCCTGATATATTTGTGAGGGATGATGATGCGATACTGAGCGACGCGTTGTTTTGTACAAATATCCCCGTACAAATGCAATTGCTCATGGTGAGGTCGCTGAAGTTCCCCGTTGCGTTGTTTAGTGATATTCCATATCGTGCACCAAATGCATTTCCTGAATTTATATTGGAGATAACCCCTCTGTGCGCTGTGATGGTGGAGTTGGTATCTGCGAGGAGTGCATTGGTGAAGACATCGGTTATGGTATACCGCAGGAGGTGCACAGTTCCACCTTCTGATGCAAGAATCCCCTGTGAGGCGTTGGTGATATTGATGTCGGTGAAGTACGCAGTGGCACCATTGACAGCAATATGGCTTGAAGCGATAAAGTTGACGTGGGTGAAGGTACTCGAACTTGCGCCACTCAATGATAATGACCAGGATGATGCATTTGGGGCAGGAAGAAACACGATGGGGTTTTGCGCTGTACCCACGACGCTTATGGTGCCTGATGCGACGATTTGTGCTCCATAATTAAATGAAACCGTAGTACCAGGTACTACGGAAAGAGTTGTGCCTTGTGGTACGGACAGGATGCCAGAGACGACATACGGACTATTCTCAGGTGTCCATGTGGCGTCCCCCGTGAGCGCTCCAGAGACGATGGTGTCTGCGGAGGCGGTATTCCCCATGCAGAACAAGGAGAGGATAATCGATGCGACGAGGAAGGCGTGGCGCATACCACTGAAGAATAGTGAGTAAATTATTCTTCAATGCTATCAGTAACTATACGAGATGCAAGGGTGGACAAAGAGAAATGCCGTGGTGCGACATTGTCACTTATTGAGCCCTGTGCTTTGGCGGATGTCTTCCATCTTCTTCTCTGCCTTTGCTCGGGCACGCACACCTCCCTTTTTGAGAATCTCCCGAACTATCTCGGGGTGTGAATTAAAATGCTCGTATTTTTCTCGATAGGGCAAAATCCAATTGGTAAACGTAGAGAGGAGCACCTCCTTTGCGTCCTTGTAGCCGTATCCCCCATTTTCAAACTTTGCGCGGAGCTCCATGTCTTCTGACTCAGTGAGAAAGAGTTTGTGGATGTTGTAAATATTATTTGTATCAGGATTTTTCTTGTCTTCTGGGAGTGCACTGTCGGTCACAATGCTCATAATGCGCTTCTTTGTATCCTCGGGTGTGCCGAAAAGTGGAATATGATTATTCTTGCTCTTACTCATTTTTCCTCCGTCGACACCGGGAACAGTCGCGACTTCTTTTTTGATGTACGCCTGAGGGAGCTTGAGTTGCTCACCGCCCTTGTATGTGCGATTGTATTTGCCCGCAAGTTCGCGCGCGATTTCGACATGCTGTTCTTGGTCGCGCCCAACTGGCACCACCTCCCCATCATAAATAAGAATGTCGGCAGCCATGAGCACGGGATAATCGAAAAGCCCAACGTTTGTATTTTTCAAATCTGATATCAATGTTTCCGCTGTAATTGATGACTCAAGAACAACCATGCTTTCTGACACACCTCTTTTATTTAATGCTGCATCGATGCGCGCTTCAAGATTTTTTGAAATTTTATCTTGAAATGCATGCGTGAGCATAAGCATGGGCATGGGGGCTACGGTATTCAATATCCACGTGAGCTCGTGTACTTCGGGTACGTCTGACTGCTTAAACAGCGTCACGCGTTCCGCGTCGAGTCCAAATGCGAGATACGTGCACGCTGCATCAAATGTATTCGCCAAGCGCTCTGTAGCATCGGTAAGCGATGTCATGGAGTGGTAATCGGCAAGAAAAATATACGGGTCGTATTCCCCGCTATTTCCAAGCTCGATATTTTGCTTAATTGCACCGAAATAATTGCCAATATGGAGCTTCCCACTCGATTGGATGCCCGATACCAACGTTTTCTTTATTGCACTCATTATGGCGCATTTTAGCAGGAATATGGGGGTTGTGGAAGCTCTCCCCTCCGTCATTCTGCCCTATTCTTCAGCGAGGAGCTCGACGACAAAGGTCGAGCCTTTTCCGGGGCCTTGAGAATCAATCCAGATAGTGCCGTTGTGTGCTTCGAGCATTTTTTTGGCGACATACAGACCCAGCCCTGATCCGTCGGTATTTTGATTCTGACCACCTGAACCACGCGTGAACTTGCCAAACAGGTGGTGAATATCATCTTGCGATAGCCCGATGCCTGTATCCCTCAGCTTAATAATGACCATCCCGCGGACATTATCTTTCGAGATGGAAATATACACCCCACCAGTTGGTGTGTATTTAATGGAATTATCAATAAGATTGGACAGTATTTGTCGCACCTTTCCTTCATCAGCAGTG
>JAYSZV010000123.1:0-4265 GCA_043737875.1 Candidatus Lloydbacteria bacterium | reverse complement strand
TCGTCATCACGCCTGACCCGAGCCTAGATGACGAAATCGAGCTCACTGCCTCTGCGCACTTATGCATCTCAATTGAACAAATATTACTACTGAAGAAGCTCGCGCCACACTTGGCGAAAGACCCCGCGACTGTAAAGCGGATTGAGGCGCTCCTCAATTCATGTCGATAAAAAAACACCCCACATGGGGTGTTTCTATTCCCCTTCTTTCCTTTCTGTCCTAAAGAAAGCGTGAGAGCAGTTCGTCGCGGGAAATAAATTCGGAGACTCCCGTACTCCGGTGTTTGACTTCAAACTTCCCTTCAACAAGTGTCTTTTTTGATACCACCACGCGTAGTGGAATACCAATCAAATCACTATCATTAAACTTCTCCCCTGCCGACACGCCAACACGTTCGTCATAAAGCACGTCGACACCCTGGTCGAGGAGTGCATCATAGAGCAGGTTTGCGGTGCTACTGACTTCGAGGTCGTCCGTCGCAAGTGAGAGCAAGTGGACACGATACGGGGCTACCGACTCAGGCCATACGAGTCCCCTTTCATCTGAGAGCGCTTCTGCTATCACTCCTACCAAGCGTGTGATACCGATGCCAAAGCACCCCATAATAGGGTATTCATCAGTACCCTCGGCCGTTTTATATGTGAATCCAAAGTCTTTGGGGTATTTTATTCCGAGGTCGAAAATATTACCCACCTCTGATGCTTTGGCGCGAGAAAGCGTGCCCCCACTACAGCGCGTACACTCCTCCCCTTCCACTTGCTTGGTAATCTCTGCATTAACGCAATATGAACAAGCATCGCAATACAAAATGTCATCTTCTCCTGCATCAGTAAGTACCATGAATTCATAGGAGAGCTTTTCTGTGAAACTTCCACCTGATGCTTCGGTGGCTTTCGCAACGAGTCCGAGACGCTTATACACGCGCAGATACGCCTCCTTGGCGAGCGCATAGAAACGATCAAAATCTTCCTGCGTTTGATGGAACGAATACATATCTTTCATCGTAAACTCGCGACCACGCATTACGCCTGACTTGGCACGCAGTTCGTCACGATATTTCTGCCCAATCTGATAAACGGCAACAGGTAGGTCTTTGTAGGAGCGCACGTACTCGCGCACGATGGGAGTAACTATCTCCTCTTCGCTTTGTCCGATGGTGTATTCTTTTTCGGTACGGCTATGTATCTTGAAAAGCACATCAACCTTGTCCCATGCACCTGTCTGCTTCCAAGGCTCCGAAGGATGGAGCGTCGCCATGCGAATCTCTTGCCCACCAATTCTATCCATCTCGTCACGCACAATACGCTCGACATTTTCGAGTACGCGTCGCCCTAGGGGCAAATAGGAATAGGACCCTGCCATTTCTTTGTGCACATAGCCCGCGCGAATGAGGAGCTGTGCGTTCTTTGCGACCTCATCTGAGGGTGCCTCACGGCGAGTCTTGGTGAACAGTTGGGATTGGAGCATAGAGTTAATGGGTAGTTGGTAGTAAGTAAAGAGTAGTTAAAGAAACACAAGGATACGTAAGTTCTATTCTACATCATGTGAGTCTTTTTTTTAGTTATTGACATTTTGGTAATTCAGGGTATTCTCACAATCAGAATCATTTACAATCACAAAGGAATGCGTATGCGCATGGAAAAATTCAAGGAAAAGATGAATAAGCGGGGCAAAGAAGTTATCGGCAAAAAATTTGCTGAAATGAATGCAGTGAGAGCGATTCGCGAAACTGCATGGGCGAAGGTTCACACCCACAGGAGATGGGCCTTACTGCTTTTCTGTGTGGGAATCATCTATCTCGCGCTTGCCATACTTACAAAACAACCCGCAAATGTTTTTGTATTCCTGCTTATCTACGTCGTATCTTTTGGTGCGTTCATCAGGAGCCTTGTGCTTCGAGACAGACTGAGTCGTGGTCTCTACGGAACGACGAGTAGTGAGGTGCGCGATATTATCTCCAATGTTCTTTCACGACAAAAACGCTAAACCACCTACGGGTGGTTTTTTGTTTGGGTGTGATTGACATTATAAAATAAAATGTTAATATTTTTTAGGATAATTCTGCTTTTCACTTTTTTATATAAGGGGAAATTACATGATTGCGAAGATTGAAATCACCTCAAGTTCTGGGACTCGAAAGTTCAACGTGATATATACGGATTCGGTGGCTGATTCCCTTCCCTCAAAAAAAATTTCAGAACTCAAAAGTGAGGTGATGGGGTACCACTCTCTCTTTTGAAGCCCGAACGTCACGTCCTTGCGATGGAGAATACGAAATTCCCGATCGAGTAATGCTTGACTCATTACTCACATGTGGTTCCGCCTTGAATATCGTCAACCGATACAACGAACGTTGGGAAAAACGCACATTGAGGATTGCACTTGAAAATAGCTTAGGCACCATGCTCGATAAATTGGGCAACCTGAGACAAGTGGCGTGAATATGCATTTACACCACCCCACCTAAAAGGAAATCACATGATTGATGCATTGTTCCCCCACGGAAACATCGTGGTGTATTTGATTTCGGTAATCGCTTTCCTGCTCGCATATGTATGGGGCTACTACAAGAAGGAACGTAGCTTTCCCCCATTTGATCTCGAAGTGATTTGTATTGCGCTTATCTTCTCCTACCTTTTTTATCACTTCTTGGGCGCATTCGAATTCTAGAAAACCACCAGCAAACCAAAAGGACGCTCACATTTGTAAGCGTCCTTTCTTTTCAATTAAAACTCGCACTTCGTGAAATAAAATTGTGGTAATGCGAAGTCTTGGACTGAGGCAATGTTTGAGAAGCTGTATGAGCAATACTGCTTCCAAACTTGCCGAAGGAAAGACGAGTAGTATCTCAATTTTCCTTGCTTCGACGATTGCTCCAAAGAAGAAAAAAGGGGTCTTATAAAAGCCACGAATTAGGTACTATATTCTGTAATAATGCGCTGAGTGTCAATATTATGCACAATAAAAGCATACAGGTAATTATTATCCCGAAAAGTATGCGTAGTGGACGACGACATTTGATTAATCGCTTAAGCCTTGTTCCGCTCAACGATTCATCGGATTTAAAAAATGGATAAAATAGCAACGTCCACAAATAGATGATGGCAGTAATTAAAACAAACAATTTATATTCGATACTCCGAAATAACATAACAAAGGCTGCCATTGCAATGAGGATTTTGGGCGCTACTAAGTGAAGAAAAAAATCAGTTTTATTGTCATCATTCATAACTAAAGTATACAACATCAGCTGACTGCTAAAAACTAATTGGGAAGTATATAAAGAATCAGGAGTTGGTTCAGAGAGAAAGCATGAAATTTAATGAAGTATGATGTGGCAAGTCGTGATACTCGAACATGCACCTCGTGAAATAAAATTGAGGTAATGCAAAGTCTTCTACTGAGGCAATATTGAGAAGCTGTATGAGCAATACTGCTTCCAAGCTTGCCGAAGGAAAGACAAGTAGTACCTCAATTTTACTTCACGAGTTTGGCGATGTCGTGATAGGTGACCAGAAGCATGAGGAGCATCAGCAGTGCAAATCCCACCAAATTCCACACATTCGCCACCCGCGTATTGATTGGTCGCCTCATGACTGCCTCTATAACAATGAAGAGGAGTCTTCCGCCGTCGAGCGCTGGGAAAGGAATAACATTGATGACTGCGAGGTTGATGGAGATGAGTGCCGTAAACAGAAGAAGATTTACAAAACCAATATCTGCCGCCTCTCCGACGGCGTTTACGATACCGACGGGTCCCGTTACTTGTGTGAAGTCAGACTTCCCTACGATTGCACTCGAGAGAAAGTCCCAAAGTCCTTTTGCGGTGAGGACGGTATATTCATATGTTTTCTGTGCGCCCTCCAAAAGTGCAAGGTGGATTGGAAGCCGAAGTGTGCCCACCATTTCCATGTACACCCCAATAGCAGCTGCTCCCGGCACTATGCCTGACACTGGAGTAACTACCATTGATTCTGTCTTTCCGTTGCGGAGATACGCAAGCGTGAGTGCACGGGACTCTCGCGGAGAGACAAATGCGCTCACTGCCTCAGGAGTAGTTGCAAGGACGCGCTCCCCTTGATCGGTGAGTGAGACAATGACATCGCCAGCAGTAAGCCCAGCCATGCCCGCGGGAGACTCTGGAGCAACGCCCGTAATCATCAGGCGAGGATTCTCTACGGCACGCCCACTTTCATTATCTACCGAAGTGGGGATGCCGATGACGAGGGTCGAAGCGATGAGAAGCCATGCAAGTAATATATTGA
>JAYSZV010000122.1:0-1711 GCA_043737875.1 Candidatus Lloydbacteria bacterium | reverse complement strand
GACGCATGGTGGCACCCCTCGTAGCCTTTTGCTGTACAATGATACATTATAGCCAAAAGTTTTATAGATTTATACCAAAATCTATAAAACTAACTTGTGATTTTATAGAGTTTATGCTAGAATCTATCAATAAACTCATGGAAGAAAAAGAAGTAAAAATAGGTGATGCAGCAAATATTTTAGGGGTCACGGTTCAAACTCTCCGTAACTGGGATATTTCCGGAAAATTTCCCGCAAAACGTACTGAGGGGAACACGCGCTACTACCTCATGTCAGATATCAAGCGATTCACCCTCGACCTTCCCGCATTGGGTTTGGCGTGGGCAACAAGTGGGCAACCCCCAGAGCTGCCTAGTGAGTATTATTGTGAACGACAAGACCGCTTTACGAGCAGGCTCGAAGGTAAAATGGTCCCCGTTTTTTTAAACTCAAATATTCCGGAAGATATGGTTTCGCTGTTGGTGCAAGCAGTTGGGGAGATTGGTGATAACTCGTTTGCGCACAATGGTGCAAACTGGCCCGATGTACCTGGAATATTCTTTGCATACGATATACATAAGCGCGTTATTGTATTGGCAGACCGAGGACAGGGAGTACGTGCGACACTCCGACGCGTACGTCCAGAACTTGAAGCAGATAGCGATGCGCTCCGTGTCGCATTCACAGAAATTGTTTCAGGAAGAAGCCCTGAAAAGCGTGGGAACGGACTCAAGGTGGTGCGGAGAGTTGCAGAGTCCGGACCTATCGGCCTACAGTTTCGCTCGGGGCTCGGTATCGTCCTCATTCCAGGACCTCCCGGTAGAATGGAGATCGGAACAACCACATCAAATGTTCGAGGGACATATGCAGTCGTCACTTACTAATTGCATACACACACACTTACAATATGTTTACCATACAATTAAAAAAATTCGGCAGAGTCCTGATCTCACGACCAGCTGGACTTGAGGCATTTAATGCTATCCGTCCGACACTTGACGAGAATGAGTCAATCGAGATTGACTTTGATGGCGTCCTCACGGTCACCCCTTCGTGGTTTGATGAATTTCTCACGAACCTTACGGGGCATATGGGAGACAAAGTAGAATTATTGCCCACCAAGAATGCTTCCGTTTTGGCCGCGCTCCCTGTCCTCGCAATAGCCCGAGAAGACGTGGTCGCGCTAGTGGTGAAGCGCGCTCTGAAGCGTATGGGGATAGAGGAGGGCAAGATAGAGGAATAAAAATCGAGAGTCGTAAGTGGTCTCCAGCAGAGGCTGTATTATATTTACCCCGATAGGAAATCTTTCCCTACGGGAACGGTACACCTTTCGTATTTCGAAGACGAAATATACTCAAGGTCTTCGATTCCTATTCGTGAGCCGAGCAGTCGACTTACTCGGGGGCACCATTAAAAAAACAGCAGTATGACTGCTGTTTTTTTAATGGTGCTCTTATTCTGTCCTTCGCTCGAACCTTTTTCGAGCATAAAAGTGAAAGCTAACCTCAGTGTCACGAGTCACTAAGCTTTTTGATGTGGAAGCCATCAAAAATCTAAGTGCTCTCGACCCCGACTCGGTACCTCGCAAAACCTCGGCATACCTACGTCCTGCGAGAGTCTGTCGAAACAATGTTTCGCTCACCCGACTCTCGCACCCCCGCTCGCTTCGCTCGTCGCCCCACGGCATCTCCGGCTCTCGATTTTTTTCCGCCCGCCATAAGAAAACTACGAT
>JAYSZV010000121.1:0-9742 GCA_043737875.1 Candidatus Lloydbacteria bacterium | reverse complement strand
GAAATATATTTTCGGGCGTAAGGATAATATCGGGCTTGCTGTCGAGCGCCTGCATGAATAGGACGCGATACGTATAGTACGACGCTTCGCTGATACTTTCTTCAGTGCGCATATTGGAAGCGATGACCGCAACGCGCATATTCAGTTGCGTAGATATGGGGCGTAATTCTTGATATGCACCAAAGAGCAGAATGCTCATAAATAATGACGAGAGTGTAATTGTTTCAAAGAAATATTTATCACTGAAAAAAACATAACGAAGTCGCATCATCACCCCGCCCTCCTCGTCTATATAACGAAGAATGAGTTGTGCGCTCCATGCACTCCATGTGACGAGGACAAAAGTGAGCCCGTACACCCCCATGATACTCGCAACATGCTTCACGTACATTGTATCGACGAGCAAGTATCCCATTGTCCCCCAGCTATATCCTGCGAGAAATATGCTCGAGCGAAGGAATTCAATACATGCAAAAAGTAAGCCCAGAAGAAGTGCTTTGGGAATTAGATCTCTCTTCATGCGTGCGACAACGAAAAGTGGAATGATATAAAATAATGCCGCAAAAATAATGATCGCAGAGATACCCCCGAAATATATAGTCGCACCAAAGGGAGAAAGCCCTCCCGTAGAAGTGATCCACCACGAGCCCGCGAGGCGAAATAGTGGCTCACCCTGTGCAAGACAATACGGCAATCCCATAAGCAGTGCCGCCGTCGCTATGCGCCGAAAGGTATATGTGGGTAACGTAAAAAAATGAAGAAACAGTGGAATGAGTGCGACGGAGGCGAGCACCCATACCCCCACGTACGGCGTGGCGAGAAACAAGAGCACCCCCGACAATAACGCATACCCCACCCCAAAGTACCTTTTTGTATTATCCATATTATATTCCTAAAAATTCGTTCTTCATGCTGTCGGGGTGGGATACTCGTGCAAATCGTCGCATGCCCATCAGTATGCCGAGTCCTGCAAATTCGGTAACCAAATGCGAACCACCGTAACTCATGAACGGTAATGTTTGACCAGTTACTGGAAGCAAGCCAATGTTCATGCCCACGTGAATAATGAATTGAATCATAAAAAAGATTGCCAAGCCCATGGCGTACAGGGTCTCAAAGTTGGTTGCACCAGTCATTGCGATAATGAGTATCCTCCATATCACGACCCCAAAACACAGGAGGAGCAGTGTCACGCCCACAAACCCCCACTCTTCGGCAAACGAGGCGAAGATGAAATCGGTTTGATATTCAGGGAGAAATTTGAGTCGTGACTGCGTTCCATAGCCCACGCCCTTTCCAAGAATTTGCCCCGAGCCTACTGCAACCGTTGATTGATACGCGTTATATCCCGCACCACGAATATCGGTGAGGGGGTTTAGGAATGTTTTTACGCGTTGCTTTTGATACGGTGCGAGCGCAACAGTCCACAAAACAAGAAAAGCGAGTGCGCCGAGACCAAAAACAATTAGGAGATGTTTTTTTGATATTCCCGACACCATGGTCATGCCGAGCCAGATACCGAAGAGAATAATTGCTGAACCAAAATCTGGTTGCAAAAGGACAAGTACAAATGGGATAAATGCATAAAATCCTGAAATGAGAATATGTTTCACGTGGGCAATTTCCACATGCCGTCGTGAGAAATATTTTGCTAACACCAATATAAGGACAAGCTTCATTGGGTCTGCGGGTTGCACAGCAAAAATTCCAAGGTTGAACCAAGACTGTGCACCTTTAAATACACTTCCGACTAAAAATAGAAGAAGGAGGAGTCCAGTAAAAATTAAAAAGAGTGCGAGGATGACATTTGTTTTGCGAAATGCGCGAACATCGAAAAAAGAAAGTGCAAAACATATGAGTAGTGCAATGGGGAACCAGAAAAGTTGTCGTTCAAAAAAATTATTTACACCAATGAATGTGTACATAGAAATCAGTCCCGCACCAACAATCGGGAGTGTTGCGGAGAGTAAAATCCAATCAATATGCCGAAATCTATCGAGCATTGTTGATGCGAGGAATAATTTCGATTATCGATGGGCCTTTCTTGCAAATTGCTGTTGCAATCTGATTGTAGACAGCATTCAACTCGGTACCCGTCCCTGCCTTAAAGTAAAAGTCTGGACTTTCAGTGAGTGTCGAGAGGAACGCGCTATCGACGTCCCCACCTAGTCCGATTGCATAGAGGCTTATTTTTTGTGACCGTGCATCAGCAGCAACTTTGCGTGCATAATCCCCTGCATATGCCTTATTTTTCTTGTCGAGTGGGTCTTCAGGGCGAGTTGGCAAACCATCTGTCAGTAGCACAATCACTGGGCGCGATGCTTCATCATGACGATTCGAAGCAAGTTCATTTATGGCCGCCTGTAGACCCCCACCAATATTTGTATACTGCAAACCATCATTTTGTTTTATGACCGTTTTCGCAATAGCCCGTTTCACGCGCTCGAAGTCATTCGTGAGTGGCTGATCAATAGGTGATGATGCCAGTGTTGCGAATGAAAGATAGGCAACTTGGTCTTTGAGTGTGAGGCGGTTCACAAAAAGTGTGGCGCCATTTTTTGCTGTCTCGAGTTTATTGTCATCAACCATAGAGCCCGACCTGTCTCCCACAAGCACCACATCTACAGGAAGTTCACACTGTGTTGTTTCGGATACATAATTAAATGCTGAGTTCCAAGTAAAAAATAATTTTTCCGTTGCATTTTTATCTATCTTCTCCACGAAGGTCGAAGAGATGCCGATAGGTTGACGCTGGGTGTCGTAAATAATCGCGGTCACCTCAACATTGCGTCGCACTTCAGGAGATTCATTCTTAAGGAGAGCGGTCAGTTTTGGTTTTCGGTCGGAATCGGTAAGTACCTTATTTTCAATGGAGAATGTTTGGGGATCCTTTTTCATTGAAAGCCAGCGGAATGTATTAGGAATTTCAATACTCCCTTTCACTGCAATATTTTCTCCCGTGAGCATTCCGCCTTTGAATATCGCGAAACGCTCATTAGGGCTCGCATACGTTTCCCCTGTTTCTTCGGCGATGACCGTCCCTTTAGCATCGTAGAGCTTCGCAATATAGGGAAGATTGGGAGCAGCGATGTCGAAGTTGGGATTTTCTACATAGGCTGCGATATTGTACACTCCTTGGCGTACGGGGAAAACTTTTGTCCAAAGGATAGTAATCTCCTTTGCCCCACCTGGGCATACGAGCTGACAAGCGCCACCACAATCGACACCAATTTCGTCTTGGTTGCGTTTCCCGTCTGTACAAGTGGGTACGACTTGGTGCGTCAGCCAATAAGGCAATACTACCGTGAGTAAGAAAACTCCGAGGATGATAAGTATGGTGATGACGCGACGACGTTGTGCCCACATAGGTTTCTATCATAACAAAATTGTAGAAATATGTCATAACTCGCTTTCACGAGACCCACAAATACCCTTTATTTATCACAAAACCACACATATGCTCTGACAAAAGATGAAAATGTGAGTCCCTAGTTCACGAAAGCATTCGCCGATGCATACAGCTACTCAATCGTTACTCCTTTCCAAAATGCATAGTACCCCGTGATTTCTTTTGCTTTCTCATTGGGTTCTGGGTACATCCACGCTGCTCCTTTGTTCGCCTCACCTCCCACAATGACATCATAATAATCCGCATGGCCTTTCCATGGACAATTGTAATACTCTCCGTTTTGCTTAAGGTATTCGAGATGCACACTCAGTGCGGGGAAATAATGATTATTCTCTATAACGATTGTCTCGTTGCTTTCGGCTATAACGACATTGTTCCATATTGCTTTCATGATTTTCATAAGTAGCAGTATACCATCCACAACATGATTTCTTACGTAGCAAAAAACGAGCACATGCCCGTTTCTTCTCCTCGTCTAGAGTGCTTCAATCATCCCGAATCCCCTCCTCCCCCTCCCGCACCACCACCCCCTTGTGGTGGTCCGCCACCACCACCTGACTCTCCTCCTCCGGCTCCTCCTCCCCCCGCACTTCCTCCTGAGCGCACGACGCCAGTGCCGTTATTCTCTGAGCCTCCACCCCCCGTCTGTGGACGTGGTGCTCCTGAGAGTGTCATTTGTGGTTGTACGCTGTAGACAAAGTTGGTGGTGACCCCCGCGTTGGTGAGGCGGAAACAATAGGTAACGGCAGTTTGTGCAATAGCAGTGGAGCGGAATGCGTATTCAAACTCGGAGTACTGACTGCTGGTGAGGGTGGTGGCAGTAGTTTGATTGGACTCCACGCGGAGCTGTCCTGCAACGAAGGACTTCCCCCCAGGGGCAGTGAGTCCTGTGGCGTGGGTGGTGGCGCTTCCTTCGGGAGCATACTGTGAATAGTCCATCACCCATTCTTGGGTGGTGGCTCCACCGTTCGTGGCGACGGCAGTCCACACGGCACAGGAGGTGGAGCTGTACTCAAGGCGATATGCAACGTTGGTGGCATCAGCAGTGGCGTTTGAGATGAGGATACGCAAACGACGACGGTCACCTTTAAATACATTGAGCGAAGAGGTGGCGGTGGTGACAGGAGTGTCTTCGTTCGTTATCCATGGTGCAGTCACCTCTCCCCCTTCGTCCGTGCGGAAGCGGTAGTGGAGTTGGGAGATGACGGGGGTTGGAGTGCTCGCAACAAATATGAAACGATCGGTCTTGAGGGTCGTCGCGGTTGTACTGCTCTGCGCTTGATACACACGGACATACATCCAGTTGTCGAGACCTTCCACTTCGTAGTATTCCGTTAAGTTGGCAGTGGGTCCCGCGACGATGGTGCAGTCCGTGTTCACTCCAGTTCCCGTACACGTGTTTGAGGTTGGCGTGAGTGTCGTCCATGCGTTGGTGCTCCCAAAGCGGTATACCTGAATAGTGATGAGGTTGGTTGTCGGGGAAACACTCGACTGCCCTGTCCAGGTGATGGTGGGGGCATCAGTATTATTGGCATTCAAGAATGCACCCGAGAAAAGTGGTGACGTACTTGCTTGACCTGTGATGGCGTCATAGTCTGCATCATCAGTGAGGACTCCGCAGTATCCTTTGCTGTCGGTGTTGCCCGAGCAGGTGCCGTCGGCGTCCGTGCGGGGAGACTTCCCGATACCGAGGCGATACCGTGAGTCACCGTGGCTTGCGTTACGTCCATTGTACGGCATGCTTGAGGTGGCGGAGAGTTTAGTTGGGGGGAGGTGGAGTTTGGCGATGCGGAGGGCGGTATTGGTGAGATCATAATAACTGACCCACGGTGCACCCGAGGCATCAAAAGCAATGGAGGTGTACTGACCCACATTATTTGTCGTATCGATTGCTGTACAGGTCCACGTAGCGACGGCACACCCCGTACCCCCTGAGCCGACATAGCGGGCGACACGGAGATTACAGCTTGCAACATCGCATGTTGTTGATGCGTGGTAATAACTCATCCATGGATTACCGCCAGAGTCGAAGGAGAGTGATGTATACAGTCCGACATCATTGGTTGAATCTACGGCAGTACAAGTCCACACAGTATTCCCCGTACAGCCCGTCCCACCCGTTCCAACGTAGCGGGCGATGCGCAGGTCGAGACTAGATATTGCCCTGTAACTTACCCATGGATTACCCGATGGGTCAAAAGCGATCGAACTCCAAGCCCCAGAAGAATAGTCAACGATAGTACACGTCCAAGCAGATGTCTCACACCCCGTGCCAGCTGTGCCGACGTAACTGGAAACACGGAGCACCTCTGCACTTGAATCATAGCCAGTCACCCATGGATTACCCGATGCATCGAAAGCGATGGAAGTATTTTCCCCACTACTGTTTGCCACACCGATGCTTGCGCATGTCCAAGCAGTACTCGCACACCCCAATCCGCCTGAGCCGACGAATCGGGCGATGCGGATATTATTGCCGCTACTACTGTAATAGCTCACCCATGCGACACCCGAAGAGCTGAAAGCAATGGAGGTATCGATACCAAGAAAATTTGTTGACTCTACGGTAGTACAGGTCCACGCAGTCGTTGCACACCCAGTGCCTCCTGTGCCGACGTAGCGGGCGACACGGAGGTCGCTGTTACCGCCATCATAATAACTCACCCATGGATTACCAGCGGGATCGAAGGCTATTGATGTGTCCGCCCCAACATCTCCCGTCGCATCTACTACTGTGCATGTCCATGCAGACGTTGCGCAACCCGTACCCCCAGAGCCAACATATCGTGCAAGTCGAAGATTGCAATCTGTAGTACAACCGTTTAATGCATCATCGTAGTGATAATAACTGACCCATGGAGTGCCTGATGGGTCGAAAACAAGAGAGGTGTATTGTCCGACATCATTGACCAAATCCACCACCTCACACCCCCAATTGGTATCCGCACAGTTGGGCATTGTGTACTGCACATCCTTTGAAATACGCACGGATGTCGTCGCAGTTTCAATGGTGAACATCGGGAATGTCGAAGACGCTCCACCTCTTGGTCCTCGCCATATTCCACGATTAGGACTCCAATTATCTTTCGTCGCAAGGGCAAGGCGATACGTCGTCCCCTCTTTTGCTTGGGAGGTATCAATCATGAAAGAGATTTCTGTACATTGTACAGTTGCATTCCCTGCTGGGAGCACGAGGCCATATCCTTCTTCCGCTTGGAACGCGAGACCGTTGTTCCATGTAGCACCAGCAGTGACACAATCAGCGTCGTCACGACTCGTGGTGTCCGTCACCGTCATCATGTCGACGTGAGATTCACGACTGGAAGTTGCCATGAGGAATGTGGAGGTGCCAAATTGGAAGCTGATGGCGGGGGAGACGGTGATTTCGCCGGAGCGTTTTTGGCGGGCGATGTGAATATTTGGGGAAGAATTTCTCTCATACCCAATCAATGCATTTCCATTCGCATCAAATACTATTGAAGAATATTTCCCTAAGTCGGATGCAAGTGTTGTACAATTCCAAGCTGAGCTCGTGCAGCCACTACCGCCTGTACCGACGTAACGCGCTAGTCGTAGCCCAACACTATCATGATAATAACTCACCCAAGGATTCCCTGATGCATCAAATGCCATGGACCCACGAGAAACGGCACCATTGAAATTTGAATTATCTATCTTGGAACAGCTCCATGCTGTTGATGCGCAACCAACCCCACCGGTACCCACAAAGCGAGCAATGCGGGATGCATCATTTGTTGCGTCGTTATATGAGACAGCGGGATTTCCCAGGGGATCGAAAGCTACTGTGAAGCTCCCTGCAGATGTGGAAGTTGTCTCTACGGCAACACATGTCCACGCCGTAGACGCACAACCCGTTCCCCCTGATACGACGTAGCGGGCAACGCGAAATCCCCCCGTTGTTAAATCCGTATACGCCACCCATGGATTTCCCGCAGTATCAAATGCCATTGATGCTCCTTGACCAACAAAATTTGCTGTATCTACTGCAGTACAGGTCCATGCAGTCGTGGCACACCCCGTACCACCGGAGCCGACATAGCGGGCGACACGGAGTCCGGAGTTTGTGAAATCAAAATATGCGACCCACGCCGCACCTGATAAATCAAACGCGATGGAATTCCCGTCTCCTCCTACGCTATTTGTGGAGTCCACAATCGCGCAGGTCCATTCTGAACTTGTACACCCCGTACCGCCGGTGCCCACATAGCGGGAAACATGAAGATCACTACCAGTAGTAGCAACACCATACGCAATCCACGGTGATGTCGAACCTGTGGCCACGGCGATGGATACGCTCGATGGGGACAAACTTACAATGCTCGTTGTTGCCCACGAACGCGCCAACCCAACAGCACTCGCTTTAGTTATTTCACGTGCAATCGCAAGCGTTCCAAGAGTAGACTCATAGTAGGCCGACCACGTAACGCCAGTTGCATCAATTGCAATATCACCAGGAATTTGTGAACCAGAGCTTGTGGGAATAGCCGCACAATCCCAATTCGTATCCGTACAATTCCCTGCCGATGTTGACGCCGGTGCATTCGCCCGTACCTTCGTCCAGTATCCATCATTGCGATCATAGAAGAGTCCGAGTGAAGTCGACGCAAGTGAATTGGTACCTTGATTCTTGATATGCATGCGGACATTCAAGCGCTCCCCTTTTTTCACATTGGTAATGGTGGTACTGCCGGCCGCCATCTGCGTACTTCCGTCTGCATGCCCTATGTTGTTGTTGGTGTTGTCATCATTTTCAAAAATATAGCTCTCCAGTGATAGAGAGGTGGTGGCAGCCGCATGTGCCATGTGAGCGCCAAGAAGAAGTGTCGACACTACGATATATAGAGTATAGAGAGTGAGGAAACTATTAGTGACTGATGCGTGCTTGTACATTTAGAAAAATAATAAAGGGACACCAGCTATTACGATGTAATAGTAAGCATCCCTCCATATGTATAGTATAGCACTAAGAGGATGCGAGCTCAGCAAGGACAAATTAAAACTGTGCATAACTTCCGGTACAAGAAAATTGTCAAGGTTTAACCTTGACAATGGTGAGCAAAAACCTTGCTTGAACAGGTGCCTGGAATCGAACCAGGGAGCACTCAGGTTGCACCCACGAGGGCGTTGCCATTCCGCCACACCTGATCAAGCAAGGCTTATAAAATATCCTTACACTACTATACACCTATGTGCCTACTTGTGTGCGAGGTGGAGTATTTTTGTTCAGCAAGCGAATTGTTGCATCGTCTGCTTCTTGATACATAGCTTTTAATTTTTCTAAACCTCGATGGAGCTGAACGGCGATAGAATTTTTTGACTGACCTGTTTTCTTGGACATTTCTTCAAGTGAAAGATCTTCGACATACCGCATGTGCATGACGAGTTGATATTTTTTGGGAAGGTGCTCAATAAGCGTCAGCGCTACTTTTCCATCAAGAATACTAAACAGTCGTTCGAAGTCCCCGTCATGTCGGTCGAAGCCTGTCTCGAGAAGTGCGTCAAGCGACACGGTTTTACGCTTGCGATATTCATCGGTAATAAGATCATTGAGCACATGATAGAGGAATGCTTTCATCACTTCTATCTTTCCACCTTTGACAAGATACTTCCACGTTTTCATAAACGTATCCTGTACGAGGTCTTCAGAGAGGCTACGATTGTTGACCTTGTAAAAAGAGTATTGAGAAAGTGCTTTCTCAAATTCACGATGTGCCTCAGAAAGTATGTGGTCACATTCTTGTCGAAGTGTATACGGACTGGGAATCTCGACTTTCCCGCTTACTTCGGTATCGAGCAATTGCTTGCGTGGCATGTAGAGACTATCAGCACCCTCTATAGTAGTTGCACCAAAGGCGGTGGAGCATACATCTTTTTTATTTTTTGTCGTACCTTTGATTATTGTAGGCTCCGTAGTTTTCATATTATAATTTTTTAGCAAGATGGAGTGAATTGCGTGATGGGCGCATATGGAATTCATCGCCCGCCTGTGAGTCTTTTTTTGTTTAATTAATATTGGCTTGAATGCCTCGTGTAGAAAATGCGAATGAAAATGAAGAAGAAGTGTGTGAGCTCTTTCCTACTTCGCAAAGACTACATGTAACCAATGAACAGGGCGTGAAGAACCTAGTATTTCCTGACACTTCCCTCATGAAAAAAGCACTGAGTCCTATCGCGGTAGTCATTAACTTGTAAATACGATGTGTCACGGTATTAATATACTCATATAAATTGATAATTCTCCTTTGAAATGCAACTTCTTGTAACATAGAAGGTATGCAAAAACACTCTGGGCGAAAATCGTTTAAACATCTC
>JAYSZV010000120.1:0-1729 GCA_043737875.1 Candidatus Lloydbacteria bacterium | reverse complement strand
CCATTGAACGAAAGGCATACGGAGTTATTGAACGTAAGTCAGTTTCAACGCCACTCCATACGGGTATCAAGGCTATCGATGGAATGGTGCCAATTGGACGTGGTCAGCGCGAGCTTATCATTGGTGACCGCCAGACGGGGAAGACGGTAGTTGCAATCGACACTATCATCAATCAGTTGAATGAGCCTGTCGAGAACAGACCAATTTGTATTTATGTTGCCATCGGGCAGAAAGACTCGAAAATTGCGCGCTTGGTGCAACAGTTGAAAGACCGCGGAGCAATGGACTACACGATTGTTGTTTCTGCGTCTATTTCTTCGTCAGCAGCACTCCAATTCCTCGCACCATACGCAGGAGCTGCCATCGGAGAATATTTCATGGACGCAGGTAAGGACGCGCTCGTCATTTACGACGATCTTTCGAAGCATGCCGTTGCATATCGCCAAATGTCGCTTCTTCTCCGTAGACCTCCAGGACGTGAAGCGTATCCAGGAGACATTTTCTACCTTCACTCACGCCTCCTTGAGCGCGCAGCACGACTATCCGACAAGATGGGTGGTGGCTCACTTACCGCACTTCCTATCATTGAAACGCAGGAGAATGACGTGTCGGCGTACATTCCGACCAACGTGATTTCGATTACGGACGGACAAATTTATCTCGAAACAGATCTTTTCAACAAAGGTATTCGCCCTGCCATCAACGTCGGTGTGTCGGTGTCGCGTGTGGGTTCATCAGCGCAGACAAAAGCCATGAAGAAGGTTGCGGGTAAGCTCCGCCTTGAACTCGCGCAGTTCCGTGAACTAGAAGCATTCGTGCAGTTTTCTTCTGATCTCGACGAGGACACGAAGCGTCGCATTGAGAAGGGTAAGCTCATGGTAGAAATATTGAAGCAGAACAAGCATGTACCGATGCCATTTGAAAAGCAGGTCGCAATCATTTTCCTCGCTGGTTCAGGGATGTTCGACGATGCAGATAAGACACGCATTGCGGAACTGGAAACGAAGTTCTTTGCCATGCTCGATACACAGTACGGCGAAGTATTGCGCACCATTAGAGACACCAAAGATCTCTCAGATGAGTCACAATCAGCCCTCAAGGAAGCTGCGGGTGCATTTAAAAACACTGAAACGACACTCTTCACGACGATATAACCATGTCACTCAAATCGGTTAAAACAAAAATAAAGTCTATCGACAAAACTCGCCAAGTGACGAAGGCGATGGAAGCTGTCTCGGCGGTGAAGATGCGCAAGAGTCAGTCGAGTGCCATCAGTGTTCGCCCCTATGCACTTTCGGCCCTCAAAATACTTCGTAGTATCTCTGGCTCAATCGAGGCGACACACCACCCGCTCACTGAAGAGCGCAATGTCGTGCGCACATGCCTCATACTCGTTTCGGGAGACAAGGGGCTTGCAGGAAGCTATGGCTCATCGCTTTTGAAGCATGTCTACAAATTCATGGAGGAAAAAAGATTAACGCAGGAAAATACGACACTGTTGTGTGTGGGGAAAAAAGCATATGAGCATTTTCATAAGCGTGGTTGGAATATTGTTGCACATTATGAGAAATGGAGTGACCAAATAGATTTTGCTAAGGTGGCCCCTGTTGCGACTCAAGTGAAGATGCTATTCGAGTCTGGGGAAGTAGACCAAGTGTTTATCGTTTACACGAATTTTATTTCTACGCTTACCCAGCTCCCTTACGCACGCCAGCTCCTTCCCGTCACC
>JAYSZV010000119.1:0-1737 GCA_043737875.1 Candidatus Lloydbacteria bacterium | reverse complement strand
TGTTAACATTTAAAAAATGGCTACAACTGAGCTACCTCACATTTTTTAGTACCACCATACTCTTTGGTGGCTGGATGAGTAGATTCTATTGGCAAGATGCAGATGCGCAACTATTAGTGACATTCTTCTTCCTCACTGCATTCTTCATGCTGTTTATTATAAATTCTGTGGTGCATCATTTTGTGCGCAAAGAGCCATCAACGGGTGGTGACTTGTTATTGCTCACCTTAAACGCGGGATGGTATTTCTCAGTTTGCTACAACATGCTTTTACCAAAGCATGACGATGTGCTCGGCTTCTTCGCCCTCATACTTGCTGTTGTCTATGTTGTTCTCGCATATTGTGCGTATACGAGTAACAAGCATGACCGAACCTTAAACCTCGTACTACCGGGTATCGCAGTTGTATTCCTTTCGATTGCGGTCCCTCTCCAGCTTTCAGGTTACTGGATATCGATTGCATGGCTCGTAGAATCCGTTGTGCTCATATACATAGGACTGTTCTTGCGCGAGAAACTTGTGCAGGTGTTCGGATGGCTGGTCCTCATGGTGGGGATGATATCGATGATGAATGAAGTGCACGGCATTTGGAGTGGAAACGGGATTAGTGACGTGATGACCCAAAACCTGCTTACGCTCACGCCGATATTCAATATGGCCTTTTTCCTGCTCGCACTTGGAGTCGCGGTATTTTATATCGTAGCGGGGCTCTATTCGAAATACAAAACCCCTGAATCGGAATGGCAAAACATTGTCGTTGCATTTGTCGTGCTCGCAAATATCCTCACACTTTATGCACTGACAAAAGAAGTTTCTCTGCCGTATTTGCAAGACACCGCGCGAATGTCACAAGAAGCGGACAAAGAGTCTCAAGTAAAAGTGGGATATCAGGGAACGGAATACTATCAGTATGGATACGATGGCGCACATAGTGATGAATTTTATTCTCGCATAAGTGCAAAAGAGAATGAGAAAAATACTGCAATCTCCGTGTTGTGGGCACTTTATGCAACACTCCTATTGGCCATCGGCTTTGCTCGTCGCGTACGCGCCCTGCGCATCCTCGGGCTCATTCTTTTCTTCGTGACAATGTTCAAGGTCTTAATCGATGTGTGGAGCTTGGGTCAGTTGTACCGCATCGTCTCTACGCTTGTTGTGGGAGTGATTGCACTCAGTGCAGCATTTTTGTACGCCAAGTTTAAAGACCGCCTCAAGGAGTTAATTTAATGTCTATGTCATTACATATCAAACGCACTGCGGTCACCCTACTCCTTCTCGCACTCCCGGCCATCGCGCTCGCACGTTTCACTCCAACAGAGTGGCAATTTATGCGCCCCATCATTCTCCCCACGCAACAGAGTGGTATGAGCTATGTGCGGGTCGATGTCGATCGCACGGTTTTGAGTGCATCCCAGACATCGCTTGCCGATTTGCGCATCGTGGGTGACGGGGAGACACCCTACCAACTTGTCGTCGAAAATCAGGAACTCACTAATGAATTCGTCAAAAGTACACTCACGGATGTGTCCACGCAAGCGGGGGAAACGATGTTTATGCTCGACCTTGGTGCGAGTAACGCAGTGCACGACCATCTCCGCATCCTGACCAATAGTAAAAACTTTAAACGACCCGTGACCGTCTATGCTGCAGATAGCCGACTCACACATTCAAGTGATGGTTGGCGACTGCTGAGCAAGAACAGTGTTATTTACAACTTTTACGACAGAGCACTCGGCTT
>JAYSZV010000118.1:0-1739 GCA_043737875.1 Candidatus Lloydbacteria bacterium | reverse complement strand
GTAGCGCGAGCAATTTGTTTCTTCACGTACAAGCGTAGGAATATCCAAAATACAATAAGCACAATCAATAATCCAGCGAGAATAGGGAGTATGATATCCGTCGGCACCACCCAAAACTCAACCGTTGAGAGGAGGGACTGGAATCCCTGTGCCCCCTCAACCGTAAGCGTCATCTCTGCGGTGTACTTCCCAATGTGGAAGTCCTCGGACTTCCACTGTGCGGAATATTCGCGATCCGACTTGGGGAACACACTTGCGCCTCCTTCATTAACGGCAAGAGTTTCCACCTTGGTGCCCATCATGTTGGTAATATCAATGAAACCTTTTGGGCGAGAGAATACATTGCCCTCATTCTCAACGGTCACCGTAAACTTTACGTCGGGTTTCTTGAAAAAAAGATGGTCGGCGAAAAATTCTCGTACGCGGGTACGCTCGACAACTTCTCCCGATACTCGGAGCGAAAGAATAGAACGCACTTCATAGCCCACCCCAGAGCCCTGAAGTACATTTGGTGCGTCTTTCGTGAACGCCACTGAGCCGATATGAGCGCCGGGGGTCACGTCCATTGGTACGCGAACGGTCACATCAAGTACCGCACTTCCTCTTGGTGGAATATTGAGAACGGACTGATTAAATGATACCCATGAGGAGAGCGCGTACTCAGGCACCTGCCCATCTGAGGCAAAAATTGGCTGACCATCTTTTGCAATTCCACTGATATCACGAAGTTTTGGATAAAGGATTTCTAATCCATCACCCTGATTTTCAACCTTTAAGGTGTAAACAAAAACTTGTCCGGGGTCTACTCGGTCTTCCGTCGTTGGGGGGCTGATAGTAATACCGACTTTTGACTGGGCCGACGCAAGAAGTGGGGACGCGAACAGTACGACTGACGCAAGAAGTGCGAAAGCAAGAGAACGAAGTGAGAAAGATTGGGTATGCATAGTCCGAGTCACCGAAGGGGTGTGATGAGTAAGTATGCTCGTCATTATACACGGCATTATTCCTTTCCAAAATAACAACCGCACCCATAAGGTGCGGTTGTGTGGATAACCATCCGGTGGAAATCCATGTCATGCATTCACTTTGATTGAGTGTAAGATACACATCTCTTCTGCATATACATACAGACAAAAGCCACTATTCTTTGAACTGCGAACAAGTTTTTTCAAATTTGAATGCAGTACGAGGCATAGACAAGAAATACTTTTGAGGTGTATGAGCTATACTCCGAAAAAGTTTTCGAGGAATATAACGAAGTAATGCGTCAAATTTGGAGAAACTAGAAGGTTGGAGTTGCGACGTATGTGAGTGTGTTCGAGTAGTCGTTCGCAGCTTCCTGGAGTGGACCAATTTCAATCTGGAATCCTACGTCAGTTTCACCAATGTTTGCGGTTGTCCCATCTGAAGGTAAGTTGTGGTGGAAAACCTGGCGAGGAGTGTTGAGGTTTCCGGCAAAAAGTGTGGTTGCGACACCAAATTCATTTCCATTTAGGTCGTCTTCACTGGTGACACCGTAGTGACCGTACGTGTCGGCATTCCCCTCCGTATTCAAGGGTTGTGTCCATGCTGTAGGGGCAGCGACCTGCGATTCATCTTGGAATAAATTGATGTCAGCAAGCGTTGATGACTCCAAATTTTGATTCTGCACAACCGTGACGATAAATCCATTCTGTGCATTGGTAGTGACATTCAAGCGCTGTGCCCCAGTCTTCTTCACTCCTGGTGTGAGGGTATTG
>JAYSZV010000117.1:0-1742 GCA_043737875.1 Candidatus Lloydbacteria bacterium | reverse complement strand
GAACGCTTCGAACACTTTCTTTTCTATTTTGTAGTGCCACCTCCCCACCCAGAGCCAGTATGGAATGGTCGCGACGACTCCGCCACAAATGAAGCCAGAGATGGGATGTTTGGCGGGAAGATACAGACCCGACAGCCAAAACATAAGAAAAAATAATGCCGTTGCATTGATAAGGAGCGTGACGTGCGTCATGAGCTTCTTGCGCCATGGATCGTCACGAAGCATTTCGCGCCACGTTTTGTTCAGCTCTACGTGTTTCTCCTCGTCAGGGTCGAGTTCGTCTTTTTTTCGCACGCGACTTTTGTTTCCAACCTCAACTGCGGGTTGATACATTTTCTTGATTAGCTCTCGTACTCGTGAAAAGAATAAGGTAGAAATGCGCATCCACGTACCTGGGTTTTTATCGCCCATGTTCGCGTTCCTTTCATATGCTTCATCTAAATTTATGCTAGCACGTACCCTTTGCGACGCAAGAAGTGGGTATAAAAATGTACATAATTGAGTTTTCGCTCTTCACAAATGCGCACCAATGGGTGGTATTAATGAAGTAGCCCTTATCCACAAAAATCAGTAGCCCATCTCTGCTATACTCACGACATGAGCGAGAAACCTGACATTGAATTCATTCACCTGCACACCCACTCGCACTACTCTCTCCTCGACGGACTCTCCAAGCTCGATAAAATGATCGACCGCGCGAAAGAACTCGGGATGACTGCGATTGCACTCACCGACCACGGTGCGATGTATGGTGCTATCGAATTTTATAAGGCATGCACCTCGGCGGGCATCAAACCCATCATCGGCGTTGAGGCGTATGTCGCCAATCGTACGCGTCTCGACAAAGAATCAGGCATCGACAACAAGCGCTTCCATCTAACGCTCCTCGCAAAGAATGCGGACGGATACAAAAATCTTGTGCGACTCACGACCGCGGCTCATATTGAGGGATACTACTATAAACCTCGTATGGATAAGGATATTTTGCGCATGTATTCTGATGGCATCATCGCACTTTCTGGATGCCCTGCGGGCGAGCTGGGGCGTGCGATACTGCGCAGTAACGACCTTGAACGCGCAGAGGCAGTCATCCGTGAGCATCAAGAAATATTCGGTAAAGAAAATTATTTTATCGAAATCATGCATCATCCCGATGTCGAAGATTTCGAACGCTGGCGCAGTACGCTGATAATGCTCGCGAAGAAGCTGGACATCCCGCTCGTCGCAACGCAAGACTCGCACTACCTCCACCCTGACGATTCTCGCGCGCACAAAACGCTTGTCGCCATTTCGACGAATACCGACGTCAACGATACGGGTATCTTTAGTGGCGAAGGCGAATATCATTTCATTTCGACCGCAGAAGCACTTCACAACTTCCACGATATTCCCGAGGCGGTTGAGAATACAAAAAAAGTCGCCGATATGTGCGACATACAGCTCGAGCTCGGCAAGTGGGTCTTCCCGCACATCGAATTCAAAACAGGAAATGCTGATGATGAATTGCGCCATCTCGCAGAAGAAGGCATCGCGTTTCGCGAGATGAAGGAGGATACCGTTCTGCGCGAGCGCATGGAGTACGAGCTTGAGGTCATCAAAAACAAGGGGTACTCAACATACTTCCTCGTTGTAGCAGACCTCCTGCGACACGCGCGCGAAGTAGGCATCTACACGACCGTCCGTGGCTCGGCTGCGGGCTCCCTTATTACCTACCTCACGGGGATTACCAACGTCGACCCTAT
>JAYSZV010000116.1:0-4380 GCA_043737875.1 Candidatus Lloydbacteria bacterium | reverse complement strand
GTGTAGACGAGCGTCAATTTAATCCACGTATATCCACAGAAAGTTAAGCATAGCTAAATCCGAATGAAGTAACAAAAAAGTAAAATTGGCGTAAATGGAGAAGCTGTGATAATTCTATTAGAGAAGTACTACAACAAGGGAGCATACATGAAACAAGTCACCTCCATTTGGGAGCAATGCTTTAGCGTGTTCGATGGAATCATATTTTTACTGGTAAAGTCATACGTAAAGAAGATGTTTCTTGCTGGAGAAAGTATCAATGAGGGGCTACAAAGCGCTGCTCGACTGAAGGACAAGCAATACGATGTGACGTATCACATCATGGCAGAAGATTTGACCGACGTGCGCCTTGTACAGGCAAATGTGCATTCCAACATCGCGCTTATCATGCGGGCGCAGGAGCGTGGACTTTTGGGCAACCTTGCCATAAAGTTGAGTGCGCTTGGTGGGTCACTCCCTCTCTCTGGAGCTGAGAAACAATCTGGAGCTTCCTTCTTTAATGAGCGAGAGGCGAAACGCTATCTTTCGTGGCTCCTTCATGGACTCAGTACTGTTCCTGATATTGAAATAGAGGTTGATGCCGAAGAGTTCCACACTCTCTCTGGTGCATTTCGTATTGTTGACGAACTGGGTAAAAAATATCCCGGTCGACTGCGTATGGCTGTGCAAATGCACGTCCCAGACTTTCTGGAGCGTTCCAAGCAACATTCGTATGCGCAGAGAAAGATTCGGATTGTCCGTGGCGCTGGTGTGTACAATGATGTCACCATGAGCGCATCAGCGTCTCAGTCAAAAACTGATAACCTTGCTTTCCGGTTGTTCACACAAAGTATCATGATGGGACAAGTGCCATTTCTCGGCACACTTACGAATGTCACCCTTTTTGATCGCATCCTGTCTTTCCTCAGTGAACGGAAACTCGGAGCGCGCTTTTTGGTGCTGGAGTCACTATACGGGACAATTGGACGAAAATTGCGACGCCATGCACTCGGCAGTGGCGTTCGGGTGGTCGTTTACACTCCAATTGTGGTCGAGTGGTGCCTCGATGCATGGGTGCCATATTGTAAGAGGCGTATCCCCATGATGCGCAAATATTTCTGGAAGATATTTATTGCGCGCATTACACAGATATGGAGATAAAGAGAAATTTCAGAATCCGTCCAACATGGGCGGATTTTTTGTACATATATTTTACAAATAAAAAACAACACACTTGGTGTCGTTTTAATTGAAGGTGATATGCGGATGTTTTGCAATAATTGCGAGGGTGGCACTTTGCGCACCAAGCATTCTGAGTGATTCAACCAAAAGCTGCTGATCAATCATTTGCGAGTGATGATTGGCCACCTCCTTGGGAATTTTATCGTTACGCAAAATCTCATATATGACCACTGGGTCAAGACCGACTTCATCGCGAATGTGTTCAAGGGAAATGCCTGATATATCCGCAATCGTTGCTACCTGCGCTCGTGCATAACTACTCGTAATTCCAGCCCCAGATTCCTCCTCTGCTTTTTTCATCACACGTGCGTAGTTTTCTTCATCGAGGCGTCCACCCATAGACACATAGTCTGTATAAGTGTGCCGTGACTCAGACTCAGGACTTGTTGCTTCTTCAGGCTTTGCGACCTCAATTGTTTCTTCTTCTCTGTACATCATACTATAGTACATGGCTTGCTATTCTTCACAAGTGACCCAGAGGGATAAGTTGCAACTTATGGCGTATGGGCTAAATATTGGTACAATATCGCTATGGATAAATATCAAAAAGAAGTAGACGCATGGTTCAAAAAAGAGGGTTGGGAATATTGGGAACCACTGGCGGTCACCGCACGGCTTTTTGAGGAAGGTGGAGAGTTTGCTCGACTCATTAATCACACATACGGACCAAAGAAAAAGAAGTTTGACGAATTGGAACAGGATATCGAAGAAGAGATGGGGGATATCATCTATACGCTTATCTGTTTCGCAAACTCACACAATATTAATCTCGACGATGCAATACGCAAAAGTGTAGACAAGGTAGTCACCCGCGACAAGGATCGATTCACTCAAGTGCCAACAAAATAAAAACCACTACCTAAATGTAGTGGTTTTTGATTAGTCAAAGTGGGACTATCTTTTTTTCGTGGTTGTCGCCATAGTTGACGTTGCTTTCTCAAATGCGAGCTCAGGAATAAGCGCTTCGACTTCCTCGCGAGTCTTGAAACCGTAATAAGGTTTGCGGTTGATGATGAGGACGGGGAATCGGTCTTCGAGCTTATAGATTGATTTGAGTGTTTCGATGACTGAAAGGCCGAGGTTGTAGTCAAACGAGTATACATGAAGATTTGCATAGTCTTCGCGCATCGAAGTGAGTACGTAGCCCATCTTGGTGCAGTCGTCACAGTTGCCCGCATTTGAATAGAAATAAATGATGGAAAGTGGCTTGTCTTCGCACTGCTTCGCGCGCTCACGCAAAAGAAGATAATCCTTTGCTTGAAGGAGTGAGTAATATTTTTTTATACTGATAACCTCTTCGTTGTCTGCGCCACGCTGGTCTTCCATGTAGGCGAGGCGCTTGGTGAGATTATTGAGTTCATTGATGAGGAGTGGATTCCCACTTTCGTCTGTATCGCACGAAGCGTCAGAAAGAAGGGCATACTGAATCTCTGATTCAAGAATATTCCGATTAATAGTGTCTTCGATATTTTTTACCTGCCCGACGCGCTGATTGTGAAGGTATTCTGAAAGCAAAAAAACAATGGCGAATATTCCCAGTGTGATGAAGAAGACGATCGTATATTTTTTGGGTCCGAGATTTTGTTGCATATGCGTATGTGGGGTAAATTAGCGCCAACCTGCCTCCTTGGCAGTGACCAGATTATATAATGACCGTATAAGCCAGAATGGAGCTATCAAACCATATAGGAGGAGAAAGTACAGCATGTCACGTGTGAATGTGAATCGCTTCAGTACCATACGTGCTCCCATTAAGACAAAGAAGATAGTTGTAAAGAGAAGGCAGTAGATGAGTAGCCTACGGAATTCGAGGTTGAGCGCAAACCAGTGAAATTGCGGTAGTCCAACACCAAACTGAAATCCCAATGCGCTATATTGGAGATATTGCTCATAGCCGAGTCGGAAGAGGTTGCGTACATACATGGCACTGAAAAAGAGTGCGATAAAAATAGAGAAAAACGCGAAAGGCATCGTCAGCATTCCAAGGTTTCCAAATCTTGGATTAAAGAACATGTGGCGATACTCAAAGAACGCATTTTTTAGAAATCCGGAGACCCATCGCACACGTTGCTTGTAGAGCTCCGCGGGTGAGGCGGGGGATACGGTGTACACCAGTGCGGTGTGTGCGTTCTCGATTCTCATACGATGCGACTGGAGGCGAAGTGCCATTTCCATGTCCTCGGTGCTGTAGCCGTGGACAAACCCCCCAACGATCGAAAATACGTTCCTCCGATAAATTGAGAATGGTCCGGGCGTCACATAGAGCCCGTTGATGCGACTAAAGACTTTTCGGGTGAACTGCCCAATCATATATTCCGCCGCCTGAATACGCCGCAGGATATTGTCGGGTTCGTGGATCTGCACCGATGGTGTGACAGCCATTACCTCGGGGTTGTCAAAATAGGGAATAATTTCTTTCAGCGCATTACTCATAACGTAGGAGTCAGCATCGAGGCAGCCGACCAGATCACTGGTCGCATGGGAAAGTCCGAGGTTGAGCGCAGTAAACTTGCCTCCATTTTCTTTGCTAAAGACACGAATCTGGGGATGACCGTCGAAGCGTTTTGCTACCTCTAGGGTGTCATCTGTCGAGCCGTCGTCTATGATGAATAAGGTAAGGCGATCTTTGGGGTAATCGAGCGCCAAGAGGGAATGCACTGTGCCGAGAATTGTCTCCCCCTCGTTCCACGCAGGTACGATAATTGTCACGCTGGGATATTTGCCTGGCATCCGGCTAGGGGCATCTGAGACTTCAAACTCGTCCTTCTCCTCAAAGTACGTGAGTAGCAAAAAAACCTCGAAATACATCGTAAGGAAGAGGAGGGCATAAATCGGAAAGGTGAGAAAAGTGTCCATTTGGTGAGTGAGATACCCGCGAGGTTCAGGTAATTAAGGTCTATGGTAATCCCAAAAGACCTATAAGTAAAGCTGTTTTCATGATAATTTGGCTACAATTTGTTCATGACCGGATATACGAAAATCTTTAAAATCAAGAAAAAGGTATATTTTGCAACGAATTAATAAGAATTATGTAATGAATTTAAGTAAGTGTCAAAATTTTCTTGTCGTGAATTACACGTTCTAGAAAAAAACTTTCACATTAAGCTCAAATTATACGTTGCCTTATATGAATATTATGTGTTGTGCATAAAATGGGTT
>JAYSZV010000115.1:0-9862 GCA_043737875.1 Candidatus Lloydbacteria bacterium | reverse complement strand
CGGGTATGGTTTAGTGGTAGAATGCGACCTTCCCAAGGTTGAGACGGGAGTTCGATTCTCCCTACCCGCACCGTCCAATGAAAAACACCCACATGGGGTGTTTTTCATTGCGTGACGGTGCGCGGTAAGGAAGTGCTCTGCAGCACTTCCGTGGGAGAATCGAAGAGCTTTCCGTTATTTACAAAGGATTCCTATCCTGAGTAACTCGGAAAGGTGTACTGAAGCTGTAAGCTTCGATTCTCCCTACCCGCACAAAAATACAAAAAAACCACGGACGTGGTTTTTTTGTTAATTTTTGTAGCGAGTAGGGAGAATCGAAAGACGGAGTCCGCGAAGCCACCCGACACCGTCCTCGGTTCGGGTGTGGACGAGTCCGGGGAGAAAGTACTTAGTAAAATTGAGTCTGAAAGACGATAATTTTACTTAGTAACTTGACCCCCGATTCTCTCTAATTCCCACTACTTCACTCTCAATTACAACGTATGCTATAATGCACGAACATTTAACCGATAACTCCAAAAAACATGAAAACTGTTTCAATTTATACGACCGACACCTGTGGATACTGCAAGATGGCAAAGGATTTCTTTACGAAGAACAACATTACTTTTCAGGAGTTTAATGTTGGGACTGACTTGGTGAAACGCCAAGAAATGATCGATAAAAGTGGACAGATGGGAGTACCCGTCATCACTGTCGATAGTGACCTTATCGTAGGATTTAACAAGCCAAAGCTCGAAGAGCTTCTTGGGGTAACAGGCGTTGCGTAAGCCGTTGCGTCATTCTCGATAAGTCCTTATGATACACAAATGCTCACTTCGGTGAGCATTTGTGTACACGCTCTCGTAGTGGAATGGATAGAATAGCTCACTACTGACGTGAGGTGTGGAAGGGAACCCATTCTGATGGGGGCCACACCGCAAGACCTTTTGAGCTATTTTCACAAATAGCCAAAAGGTGTACCGTGTCTGTAAGACAATGATGCAGGTTAATGATTTTGCTCTCGTAGTTCAATGGATAGAATAGCTCACTCCTAACGAGCTGATGCAGGTTCGATTCCCGCCGAGGGCACCATATAAAAAACTCGCCTAGAGGCGAGTTTTTTATATGGTGCCCTCGAGAAAGTACCTTGAGGTACTTTCGACGGGAATCGAAGAGCTTTCCGTTATTTACGAAGGATTCCTATCCTGAGTAAATCGGAAAGGTGTACTGAAGCTGTAAGCTTCGATTCCCGCCGAATTTCTCTTTGTTAATTTGGACTCTTCTACAAAGATGTACTCTGGCCGTAAGCTTTGATCTCCCAATTTTTATATGCTGTCACTCTACGTGTATCAAAAGGAAAAGGGAACAGACCACTTTTTTATCAATTCCCACCGGATTGCCGATTGTTTTTATTTGACAAAAAATTTAGTATAAGTCAATGTATAGTCAGTCTCGTCCTCAATAATCAAGTAAGGAGTCTATATGCAAGTTTTCGAACTCACGACTGGTGACCTGCGTCATATGTCCGTCTTCGGGCGCACTCCAGCCATCAAGCTTCAGTCGCAAGAGGCACTCATCAAACATAGTGAGGTGTCGGCGAATGACCTTTGGTATTTGTCCGTCAGTTGCCCCATCGCCATGAGTCTTCGAGCTCAAGAAGCACTCCTTAAACATAGTGACGTGTCGGCGAGTGATTTATCCTCCATGGCTTTCCTTGGTCACACTCCATGCATCAAGATTCAGGCTCAAGAATCACTCATTGCACATCCGAAAGTGTCGACAAATGACCTGCGCTCGGTGTCTCTCAGTGCGTATAGTGCAGAAATTAGAATTCAGGCAGAAGAAGCACTCAATACTCCGTATCGCCAATACGTTTTGTCCCTCACGTAGACATCACCACCACAACAATCGGCAAACCGTCCGCGTTGTGGTGGTTTTATATTTTAGGACTAAATGTCAAGGTTAAACCTTGACATTTTTTATAAAAAATAAATGTTCATTCATTCTCGAACTTAGCTCCTTTAGATTTTTCCCACTTGTGGTAAAATATACACATGTCCGAAACTGAATCCGAACATGGAAAACTAACAGAACTACTCGAGTTGACTCGAGAGAATAATCGCATTCTTCACAGCATGTATCGTCGTATGTTCTGGAGTCAGGTTTTCACCTATGTTTATTGGCTCCTCATTCTCGGGGTCATGGGTTGGTCTTATTACTACCTGCAGCCATATATCAATCAATATTGGGATTTGTTTCAAAATATAAGTAATCAATTAAGTAGTCTTGAAAACGGGGGAATTTCATTTCCTGCAGAATTAAGGAGTATCCTTGAAAAAGTAAGGTAAATTGTGTATTGTTCTTCAATGCCGGGGTAGCTCAGTTGGTAGAGCATTCGCCTGAAGAGCGAGGGGTCACCAGTTCAACCCTGGTCCCCGGCACCAGAAAAAACACCCTCCGGGGTGTTTTTTGCCGAGGACAAACTCTGCAAGAGTTTGAAGGGTTGAAAAGCACAGCGATGTTTCGCGCTTTGGCGAAACCGCGAGCTCGGGCAGGAGGTACTTAGCAAATTCTGATTTGCTTAGTAACCTGCGCCAACCCTACCGGTACCAGTAAAAACACCCTCTTGGGTGTTTTTTGTGCAGTCGAAAACACGCATCCGTCTAAAATTTTCTTTATATAAAATTAAATTAACCTACAAAACTCTATTTTGTATAGCCTCATTTATTTGTCGCCTGTGTTAGATTCTGAGTAGCTTGTTCAATCGGAGATGTTTATGACCCATGCTACGAACCGTGCACCGCGAACTATCACTCGTCAGTTTCTTGTCTATCTTGCTGGTCCCATAACCGGACTATCTTGGGAGGAATCAGTCGCGTGGTATGAAGTGGTAGACAAACGATTCCCGCCACATATTATCCCTGTTATGCCGTTACGCGGTAAGACGTGGTTACAGGATGAGGTCTCAATAAAAGATAATTACACAGCAATGCACCCCCTTTCGACAGAAGCGGGAATAATGACTCGAGATAAGCTTGACGTAATGCGCGCGGACGCACTCCTTGTAAACTTACTCGGCGCAAAGTCCGTCTCCATCGGCACTGTCATTGAAATCGCTTGGGCGCACATGCACCAAAAGCCCGTCGTTGTGGTGATGGAAAAAGACAATATCCATCAGCATTCCATGGTGCGAGGCTGTGCCTCTATGGTCGTGGAAACACTCGACTTGGGTATCGATACGATCATTCGTATTGTTTCTCCTACCTATCCGACATAACAAAAACCACCGAACGGTGGTTTTTCTATTGTATTTATATTGATTTGACCTTGAGCTCTTGCGTTCTGTTATTATCGAGCTTTGGTAGCCGAATGATGAGGAGGCCAAACTTCTCCACTGCCTCTGCGCCGTCGGTGTCTATCTCGAATGGAAGCTCGATGTCACGTGAGAATACACCCCAATAAAGTTCTTTTTCCATGTAGCGATCTAGAGGGACGCCATTTGGCGGTATGCGCTTGCCACGAATGGTCACCATGTCCCGCGTAATGGTAATATTCAAATTTTCTGGAGTGACTCCCGCAATCATGCTTTGAATAATGAGCTCGTTGTCAGACTCGTACATATCGATAGCGAGTCCCGCTTCATCATCCTCTCCCTCCCCATAATCCTGATACTCTTCCTCTGGTGGGGTAACGCGACTATCTTCCTCTTCTCTGTCGCCCTGGCTTGGTGGGGTATAAGAAATGCCTTCCCGCTCATTTTCATCGAGTACTTGCGTGCCCGTGAGTCTTTCAAAAAATGATTGTTTGCGTTCGTTCATATTGAGATTTGTTTATGGGGAATATTGATAACGATACCCGTATGTGGGTATTCGACATGACTTCTGGGTGCGAGCATTTTGATTTTTTCGCAGGCGAGGATAATGCCAATAACAAATATCCATAATCCGACAAAAATTTGGTACAAATACGTACCCTCACTAATGATTATAAAGAAGTTAAATAGGGTATGCAACGCAATTGCCAGTGCGAGGCCTATAAGACTAGATATTACGCGTTTCCTCCGTAGGTCGTAGAAAGAAAAAGCAAGCATCACCCCAATAAGGCCACTTGCCGCAACGTGAAGGAGTGTCGCTCCAATAAACCTGAAGTTTCCAAGCAGTATAGTGGCGAGCGCATCCCCGTCACCAAGGGGATTGAAGAGAAACATGGCATTTTCAAGTGCGGCAAATCCAAGGGCAATAGTGATGAAATAAATGACTGCATCGATGGGCTCATCAAAGTATTTACTACGCAATGCAACGAGGTAGATACCCAAAAACTTCAATGTCTCTTCAGTGATGGCCCACAGCGTGAGGAGTGTAAGATCACTCCCGTTTACATGCTTGGCAATATATATCTCGATGGGGTAGGCGATTGCTGTTGCGAGCATCCCCACGAGAAATGCAAGCATAATGAGCCCCCGAGGCTCAGGATGTAGCTTGTCTTCTTTTTGCCAGAACCACAGCCAAAAAATTGCGGGGAGTATGCCTCCGAGAAGCGCCAGAAACACCGTGCTTGGTGTTATGACTGACATCGTGTGCAATTTACAAATAACATGTGAAAGATTGGTTTTGTGCTCTGTGCACGTGCGCGTTTTAGCTGACCGGCCACTTCGTCACCATGAGGGGGTGGCTCCTCTTTGGAAGACTTCCCCAGATTTCTTCCGTGATATAAGGGATGAATGGATGCTGGAGCTTGAGCAATTCTTCGAAGACATATCGCAGGAGCCACTTTCTCGCACCACTTACAGCTACATCGTCTGACAAGAGTGCGTCCTTGCTCTCTTCTAGTATAACATCTGCGAAGATATGCCACGTATAGTCATAGAGCTTTTCTCCTGCAAGGTGAAGTTTGTACTCTTTTATGTGCTTGTCCACATATATTGCTACCTCGCTAAATTCTTTCAATATCTCTTCTTCTCGCTCTGATAACTTTGGCTTTTGTACGAGGTCTACGTCGTCTGTGCTCGAGAGGACGAAGCGCGCAATATTCCATATTTTGTTGGTATATTTTTTGTAGCCCTTTATTTTGTCCTCCGCGAGGTTGATGTCTGAGCCTGGACCCGCGCCGATGATAACAGACAGCCTCGTCGCATCAGCACCGTATTTAGCTATCATTTCGAGTGGGTCAATGGCATTGCCGTCCGACTTACTCATTTTCTTTCCTTTTGCGTCACGCACCAGCCCGTGGAGATATACAGTTCGGAAGGGAACAGTGCCCAAGTGGTAACCCGACATGAGTACCATGCGCGCTACCCAGAAGAATAATATGTCGTAGCCTGTCTCAAGGAGGTTGGTAGGGTGGTAATCTGCCAAATCTTTTGCTTTTTTGTCTGGCCATCCAAGAGTCGAAAATGTCCACAGCCCAGAAGAAAACCACGTGTCGAGCGTATCCTCGTCCTGAATGAATTCTGCATCGCAGAACTCACAAATCGGCTTCTCAATAGAAACGATAGTATCGAGGCACTTTGCTGCATCAGCCTCTCTCCCCACCTTGGGAATACATTTGGGTTCGTGATACCAAACGGGGATGCGATGTCCGTACCAGATCTGACGTGAAATACACCAGTCACGGAGATTGTCTACCCATTGGAAGTATGTTTTCTCAAATCGCTCAGGAAGGATTTCAATCCCTTTTCCAATCACTGCTTGGCGCATGATTTCTTTAAGTGTTGTCATACTCCCACTTTCTATGTTGGGGATTTCTGAGTGGGCAATTGTAAAATCCTTGTTTACGTCGATGAACCACTGATGCATTATCTGTGGCTCAATAATTCCACCAGAGCGCTCCGCCGTTGCGATGCGGTGCACGTACGTATCCTCCACTTTTACAAGAAGGCCCTTTTCTTTCAGCTTCGCAACAATGCCCTCACGCGCCTGAGCAATTTTCACTCCAGCGAATTCTCCAGCAATAGGGAGGAGCTTTCCGTATTTGTCGATTATTTGTTGCTTGTCGAGTTTGTGTCGCTCGGCTATGTCAAAGTCGGCTGACGAATGCCACGGCGTGATGGTCATCACTCCAGTACCAAACTCCATATCAATCGACTCATCTTTGATGATGGTCGCTTCGATGGGGCCGTTTATCCATTCAAGAGTGAATGTGTCACCATGTTTATATTCGAGGTAGCGTGAATCATCAGGGTGCATCACGACGTACTTGTCACCAAATTTTGTTTCTGGTCGTGCGGTACCGATGGTAAAGGGACCGTACGTAAAGTAGTAAAACTTTGTTGTTTCTTCTTTGTAGACCAGCTCATCATCAGAAATAGTTGTCTGTCCCTTGGTGTCCCAGTTCACAATGCGATGTCCACGATAAATTAGTCCGTCTTCGTACATTTTCATGAATGCGACTTTTACTGCATGCGAGCGGGCCTCGTCGAGTGTAAATGCTTCACGACTCCAGTCGATAGAGGCACCCATTTTTTTTACCTGATTGACGATAGTATCGTGACTCTCTTGCGCGAACTTCTCCACACGCTCCATGAACGCATCGCGTCCAAGCTCTCGCTTGTTCAACCCCTCTTTCTCGAGGAGCTTTTCAACTTTGGATTGCGTCGCAATCGCTGCATGATCCGTCCCGGGGAGCCAAAGTGTACGCTTCCCGCGCATGCGTTCGTAGCGCACAATGATGTCCTCAATGGCAATCATCGCAGCGTGCCCCATGTGGAGTACGCCAGTGACATTCGGGGGAGGGAGGACGATTGAAAACGTAGGGGCATCAGACTTCGAAATTCCTTTCTCGATGCACACATCGGGATTAAAAAAACCAGAATCTATCCAAGACTGGTAAACGGCGTCTTCTGTTTCCTCCGGTTTGTACGGGGCGAGAAATTTTGCATCCATTACAGGGGATTATAGCATGAAATATTATGTAAAAAATTGAAAAATTATTTCAAAAAATAATGTCCTTTAGAAAGAGTGATATATGACAACAAATGTCCTTTAGATTAATGCAAATTATTTATAAAGGACATTCAAAATGTCCTTTATAACGCTCAACAGAGCCACCAGAAGTCATACAACGATTTGACAATTTGTAAAGAATATATATACTGCATTGCAATAGAAGGTAGTTTCGTTCGGCAGTAAGTTTGTCACTTTACATCATGAAGAAGTATTTGGTCCATCCGCCGTGAAAAGGGGGTGGATTCTATTATTTTATTTCATGATTTATTTATTAACATTCGTCGTCTTTATCAACGTTGTCAGCATCAAAAATTTATGAAAAACATATTCATCGCATCGAAAACAAAGGGTAGCACTAAAGAAAGAATCTTCTCTTGGATTCTTGCCTTTTCTCTTGTCTTGCAGAATGCAGCAATACTCCCACAAATGGCATATGCTTCTGAGTCAGCCAACGAGGGCTCCACAACCACAGCTGTGAGTGAAAGTGGCGACTCTTCGATCGATGACCACGATGATGACAACACATCTGGGGATAACACTACTGATGATGACAACGATGATGATAATTCAGATGCTGAAAATTCAGACTCTCAAGGACACGATGCTGATGGAGATGACTATGATGACAACTCCCATAAAGGACAAGATGGAGAAAATCTCGAGACGCTTTCAACACTCTTCAATTCACTGAGTGGTACGGCTCATTATGATGACAATTATGATTATGATGCAGATGACTCTGATGATGACAACGATGATACCGATGCGCACGAAGACGCATCTTCAGATGCAGATACAGACTCAGATGATAAAGGACATGGGGATAATGGGGATGACAATGACGACGATGTAGAAATACTTACGACACTCGTGATTGCACTTGGTGGAACAAACAATCATTACAATAACGATAATGACGATCATGATGATGACGCTGACCACGATGATGATCGTGATGATCATGACAATAACGACGATGATGACGACCATGATAACGATACTTGTGACGACAACACCAATGACAGTGACCACCATGGTCACCATGGACATGGCGGGGATGTGAATTTCCACGACGTCCACATTGGCAACAATCACGGACATCACAGCATTTCGGTCTCTACTTCTTCAGTGAGTGGCAAGCACAATACTCAAGACAGTCATGATGACGATCACGACAATGATCAGGATAATCATCACGACGACACAAATGACGTACCATGTGTGCCACCACCCCCAGTCGTACCTCCAACACTCAATCTCGCAGCATGTCCTTTTGTTGCGAGCGCCAACAACTACGTCATCAACTACGGTACAGAAAAGAAGCTCGTATCGAACAGCACTCACGCTGACGCGAACACCGTAAAGTCGACGAATATCCCCGCAGGTACATACGAGGTGTCTCTCCACTCTTATGACTCCTATGACGCACGTACGAATGTCTTCCAAAAGAATGAACAGTGGTATTTGCGCCTCAGCAACGGCAGCACACTTCTAGGGGTGTCGAGTGCAATTGGTGATCTTGCTGACAATGTAAAAACTGCGACACGCACACAGCACGTCAGTGATGTCACCGTGACACAAACCATCACTAGCGCGATGGCAAAGCATTCTGCATGGTCAAACACAGAGTCAAACAACGATGTGTTTCCAATCTGCGCACAGCTCAAGTTGAAGCAAGTTAATCAGCCACAGAACACGAAGCCTGTCATCACTGTTGTCGGAGCTAATCCCGTAAACGTCTTTCTTGGAAATGCGTACATCGATCCGAAAGCAACCGTAGCAGACAATGAGGAGGGAGATATCACCAGCAAGCTTATGGCTGTTGGCATGGTGAATACCAATATTGTTGGACCATACACGATTACCTACAATGCGACAGATTCGCAGAATCTCGCTGCGGACACAAAGACGCGCATCGTAAACGTCGTTCCTCTTGCTACATGCGCTGCGCCACTCGATGTGATGATTGTCCTTGATCGCTCAGGCTCAATGAACGACGATGGCACAAACCCAGAACAGCCACTCACACAGGCCAAGCTTGGCGCTGATGCGTTTATCAACACACTCTCAGCTACAAATGATCGTGCAGGAGTGGTCACATACAGTCAGTTCGCAACGCTTAATTCACCACTTTCCTCGAACTTTGCGAGCGTGAAATCAAGCTACGCTACGGTAAATGCAAATGGCACGACAAACATTGGTGCTGCTATCGATACTGCGTCAGCACAAATTGCGAGCAATGGACGCAATTCGACCAAGCACGTCATCGTGCTCCTCTCTGACGGTCAGCCCAATGTGACAGGACTCACTGTCGCAAGCGCAACAGCACAGGCTCTCGCAAGTGCAGTGACTGCAAAATCACAAGGCACAATTATTTATACAATTGGACTTGGTGATGATGTGAATCCTACCCTCATGCAACAGATGGCATCTGCTCCATCCAACTACTTCTTCGCTCCATCAGGTGCTCAACTTGAGGGCGTATACAAGGCGATTTCCGTAATCGAGTGTCAGCGCGTTCCTGCAACCGTTTCTGGAATGAAGGTTAATGATGCAAACGCGAATGGCATAAAAGATTCAGGCGAACAAGGAATCGCAGGATGGCAAATAACTCTTCAGGAAATAGGGAAGACAGCCGTCATCACAAAAACAACTGGAGCCGATGGTTCCTATAGTTTTGCTGATGTCATTCCTGGCAACTATAAACTCTGCGAAGTCGCAAAGAATGGTTGGAACCAGACATTCCCTGGTGCAGGAGGTTGCTTCACGCTCAATGTTGATGCAGGAGCAAATATCACCGGAAAGAATTTCTTGAACACTGAATCAGACAAGCCCCAGTGTCGCGATGGCAAAGACAATGACGGAGACATGAAAGCAGATTTTCCTGCAGATGCAGGTTGTGATTCGACAGAAGACAATGATGAAAATCAGAAGCC
>JAYSZV010000114.1:0-4408 GCA_043737875.1 Candidatus Lloydbacteria bacterium | reverse complement strand
TCATCTCGCCACAAGATTTTGAACGCTATCGGAAAGCATTAATTGTTGATGGTGTTATGTGGGGATAGTATTTTTTCGCCAGCATTTGCTGGTGTTTTTTGTCTACCATGGTTTCTTTTTTGTGCTATGTCAATCTACCCATTTTGTGAGGCAGGTCTAGAATAAGAAAAGCATAGTACGTTGAAAATCTCTGAAAGGGGAATAATAATGAATACGAAAAAACCTGCGGCAACAGAAGTGGAATCAACGGAAGAAAAAAAATCATCAGGATTTGGATTCTGCCCCAAATGCGGATGTGGACAGCTCGGCAAAGATGGTGTTACCACGAATGCAGGTAGCGAGAAACAGCGCTACGTTTGTAAGGATGGCGCGTGTGGTCACCGAACGACCTCGCCACTTTCCAAACCTCCGCCCGATGCGATTCAGATGCGCAAAGAAGTTCCGCAAGCAAAGCGGTACATCATTACCGCTGCGCAAAACGCGACCCCCATTCACAAGGGTTTCTGGGCGTCCCTGCAACATGCAGTAAAGTTCTATGACGCCGAACTGGTCGTCGTCCCGGGTCGGTATAAAAACCCAACCAGTCAATGGACGGAAAACATTGATATGCACGAGTGGTGGACTCCCGAGGTGGTACCATTTCTTTGCGAGGGGTGGATTCTTCTCAACGAGCGGTTGGTCATCTTGGGTGACGTGAAAGTGCAGTGGGCCGCACGCTCACCACTCACGAGTCTCGATACCCTTACGAAAGACAAGAGCGGTATCGTGGGTCACGGTGCGCGAGCAATGCGCTCTATCGCCACACCACAGCACAAGCATCCGAAGATAATGTATACGACGGGTGCCTGCACGATACGCAACTATTCAGACACGAAGCAGGGTACGATTGCGAAGTTCAATCACAGCCTCGGGGCACTTATCGTCGAAGTCGATGGTGATGTGTTCTATGCACGACAGTTGAACGCCACCAAACAGGGAAGCTTCATCGACCTCGATGTCGAGTTCACCCAACATGGTATGCGTCGCGCTCCGTCTGCGCTCTCGGTGAGCATGGGCGATACGCACCAGCGTTTCATTTTGCCCCATGTGGTGAAAGCAACATTTACCGACAGAGATAGTCTGGTAAAGCTCCTTCGTCCGCGCTACTTGTTTTGGCACGACGTCGTTGACTTTCATTCGCGCAATCACCATCACAAAGATGATTGGCTTGCGAAACATGCCAAGTGGAAAGCAGGTATGGAGTGCGTGCGTACCGAAATCGACCAAGCTATTCGTTTTGTGAACGCAAAAACGCCTGAGCACTGTACCTCGAAAGTGGTGTCGAGCAATCATGACCGTGCGATGGCAAGGTGGCTTCGGGAAGCTGACTTCAAGTCCGACCCCGTGAATGCGGAGTTTTATTTGGAAGTTGCCCAAGCTGCACTCGCAAGTTCACGCAGAACAGAGGGTGGTGTCACGTTTGATGACCCGTTCATCGCGCATGCGAAAAAATCCGCCAAATCGAATGTGCATTTCTTGAAGCAAGGTCAGAGTTTCGTGCTTTCCGAAGTGGAGTACGGTTTCCATGGCGACATGGGTCCCAATGGCTCCCGCGGAACGACGCGCAATCTGTCCAAGTTGGGCGTGAAAGTGACGAAGGGTCACAATCACACTGCTGAGATTATCGACGGGTGTTACAGCGCCGGCAAGTCGACGGGTATGCTCGAATATGAGCAGGGTGGCCCAAGTAGCCACACCAACTCGCACGTCGTGCAGTATGCCAATGGCAAGCGCGCAATCGTCATCATCATCAATGGACGCTACTGTCTGAAGCGCCCCAAGTTGAAGGCGAAGCCTGCTCTAGAATGAAGTTTTATACAGAAGAATAACCCCACGTCACTGACGTGGGGTTTTTGTATAAATAATAAAAACCCCTCACAGAGAGGGGGTTTCAGGATTCGCGATAATAATTTTTTTCTGTCTATTGGGTACAGCAAAGTTTTGTGCGGTACTTTGTCGTGCAATGGAGTCGGCAAGTCCCCAGCTGACGGCCTCGCTGGCATTCAGGCACCAATCGTGTCGAAGACATTCGCGCAATTGCTCGAGCGTTACTTCAGGACGCTTTGCAAGGATACGAGCCATGAAGATGCGCTCCATCTCCTCATTGTATTCCTTGGCATCTTGAATTTGCTTGACCAGCTCGTCGATATGACGACCCACAATAGTGTGTTCAGGATAATGTACCATGACACGAGCATGCTTGCTCAATATGCGTGTTTTCGCTGCTTGCATCAGGATAATCCCCGAACTCATGATAGCGCCACTACCCTCGATGGTAATGGGGCACGTCGAACGCTTGATGCGATCGTAGATGTTCATCGCGTGGGTGTATTCACCGCCGAAACTGGTCAGAAGCACTGTAATGGGCGCCACCTTGTCGAAATATTCGAGAATACGGAGTGCATTTTCAAATTTACGTACCATCGCCGCGTCAACACCGCTCTCGTTTCCTTCCACATCAGTCGTGACACTGCCCAGATTGATGATGCGTTGGGGGATAAGTACGCTGGATTCTGTCCAGAATCCCAACATGTCATTCTGGCTCATCGTCCGACGCTGTCGAGTTTTTTTGTTTGGTGTAACGGCAAGCTTCGCTTGCGGAGCTTTCTTCTTTGTCGTAGCCATACCATCCTCCTTTGAAGGTTGATCATTGGAACTTCTGCTCCTCACTATACGTACGTGCATGTTGTTTGCAAATCACTATATTTCGGGTTGAGTCGCTCAACAAAGCCAAAATATGTGGATAACTATTCGCTCATTTCCCGTGTGAGCTATATAATAAAAGGCATGAAGAACATTACGCTCGAAGTATTAACCGCACCTGGCTGTACGCATTGCCATGAGTTTCTCGAATACTGGAAAACAGTTTCAGCGGAATGGTCAAATGTGACAATGAAAGAGCTCTCTATTATTACACCTGAAGGGCAGGAGATGGTGGGGAAGTATCAGATTTTCGCATCCCCAGGAATCATTTTGAATAACGAAGTATTTGCAACAGGTGGTTTCGACAAGAATAAATTTATCGACAAACTAAAAGAGCTCTCCGTATAACCAAAAGCGGGGCGCTTTTTTATCTTATTCATCATTTAGTAGTATGGAACAACAATCATCAAGTAATTTAAAAGCCATCGTTGCGGTTACGGCGTGCATCATCGCCGCGATAATCGGTATCGGGCTTTTCTGGTTTCTCTTTCTTGCGCCCCAAGCTGGAGCCGAGCTTGGTAAATTAGGGTGGTACCTCTTCTCCTTCGCAGCGGGGCTCACGATGATTGTGCTTCCATGTACGCTCCCTCTCGCATTCGTCATCGTCCCCCTTTCGATGGGGAAGGGTCTCGTGAAAGGCTTGGGCATGGCGCTCGCATTCGGTCTCGGTGTCTCCATTATGCTCTCGGTCTACGGAGTGCTCGCCGCCTTGGCGGGTAAAGCAGGACTCTCCATGATGGGTGCACAAGTCGAAGACATCAAAAACTGGGTCTACTTCCTCGCAGGTATTTTTGCATACACCTTCGCACTCGCGGAGATTGGGCTCGTCAAATTCCACATGCCTTCGTATACGGGCTCCGCACCCGACTTCATACAGAAGCGCAAAGACTTCGTGAAGGCATTTTTGCTCGGAATGTTCCTCGGCAATATTGGCGTTGGTTGCCCGCATCCCGCTACTCCACTTATTCTTATCGAAATCGCGTCGTCCGCAGATGTGTTCTATGGATGGTCTATGTTCTTGGTACACGCAATCGGACGCGTCCTCCCACTCATCCTTCTTGCTGTCCTTGGCGTACTCGGAGTCAACGGTTTGAATTGGCTTATTGCGCGTAAAGACAAGATTGAGCGTGCCAATGGTTGGGCGATGGTCTTTGTCGCAGGTTTCATTTTGACACTCGGACTTTTCACGCATGATTGGTGGACAAACTCAGGTCAGCACAATATTCTCGAGCGTGTCACGCAGGAAAAAGCATTCACCAGCCAAATCAACAAACAGCTCGCAACCGATGTCCCGCATGCACACGGCGTTGCACCCGTTGAAAATCGGGGAATCTTCGGCCAGCCACTCGAGTGGGGTAACTGGTTTATCGTATTTCTCTGGTTGCTTCCATTCTGGTGGACATATAGTAGAGAAAAGAAAAGAGTACTGGGCACTCCCGCACTCGACATTCAACGACTACAACGCAAAATGGAGGGCGTGGAAAAAGAACGCAGGGGCATCGAGTCCACACTCCATATTCCTGATGGTGAGCAAGGTGCACGAATCAAAGAACTTGAATCGCAAATGGATGGTATCTTGAAAGAGCGCGTCATGCTCGAAGAAGCAGTGCGCTATGGGTCTGAAAGCGGGCTTCGTGATGCAACTGCGCAGGGATACGAAGAAGAG
>JAYSZV010000113.1:0-4419 GCA_043737875.1 Candidatus Lloydbacteria bacterium | reverse complement strand
CAGCTCGGAGCGTAGCGTAGAGCTACGGGAAGTGAGTGCCCTGCGGCGACCAATTTTTCTTAGTGGTAATCCACTTTAGAAAAATGAAGTACTCATGGTGTGCACTCACGCCTGGTGGGGTGAGAAGACACTTCATTTTGTCATTAAAGCGAAATCTCCATGAAAATAAAAGTAATTAAATTTCGAGAGGATTTTGTTAAGCCCATTCTTTCAGGTGAAAAGAATCGTACATGGCGACTTTTTGACGATAAAGAGCTTCTGAAGGATGATATTGTGGCACTAGTAAATAGCAATACTGACGAGCAATTTGGTACTGCGACACTTGTGGATGTATGGGAAAAGAAAATGTGTGAGCTGAAAGACTCCGATTTTGAGGGCCATGCAACGTATGCCAATGAGGAAGAAATGTATTCAGCCTATCGCACATATTATGGAGAACGAGTTGGACCGGATACGATTGTTAAGGTCATTCGTTTCAATTTTCATCAATTATTTTCAGATTAATTTCATAAAATTAAAAAATACCAATTGCAATTAAGACAAGCATTCTTCTGTATACATGAAGCGAATTTTTAAATACCTATGCGTTATCACATTTGCCATGCTACCAATCGTGGTTGTGCTTACGCTGTGGGCGAATTATGCGATTAATGAGTCGAGCAAAGACTATGTTACCAACAACATATCCGAGCTCGAGCCTACGAAGGTTGGCTTACTGCTTGGCACGCGTCGCCTCCTTCCAAATGGTAATGAGAATACATATTTCTTTCATCGCATTGATGCAGGGGTCAGTCTTTATGAGAATGGGAAAATACAATACTTCATAGTGAGTGGTGATAACAGCAAGAAGGAGTACAACGAGCCCGAAGACATGAGGAATGAACTTGTAGAACGGGGAATCCCCGAACATGTAATATTTCTTGATTATGCTGGTTTCAGAACGCTCGATTCAGTGGTGCGTGCAAAAGAAATATTTGGACAAAAGTCATTTATCATTATTTCGCAAAAATTTCATAATGAACGCGCAGTGTTCCTCGCGAGAAAAAATGGCATCCTCGCATTTGGCTACAACGCCGACGACGTAGGGGCATCACAAGGTCTCAAAACAAAAGTACGAGAGTATTTTGCGCGTGATAAAGCATTCATCGACCTTTTATTTGGCGTAGACCCCAAGTTTTTGGGCAAAAAGGTGTCGATTGAATAATTCGCTTCTTTTGTGCTATGGTGGAAATTCACCGTATGATTTACACCAAGAAAATTAAAGACGCCGTTAAGTTTTCCATAAAAACCCACGAGGTCTATCAAAAGCAAAAGCGGAAGGGAAAGGATATCGCGTATATCACACACCCCCTCACTGTGGGCATTATTTTAGCACAAGCAGGAGCACACGAGGACGTTATCGTCGCGGGCATTCTCCATGACACCATAGAAGACAGTACCGAGAAAAAGAAAGTAACGACGCAGATGCTTGATGAGCGCTTCGGGGAAAACGTGACTGCTCTTGTCTTGAGCGTCACTGAGCAAAACCAGAAAATGACATGGGAAGAACGCAAGGCAGAAGCACTCGAGCATGTGGCGCATTTTTCACATGACTCACTATTGGTGAAATCAGCAGATATCATTTCCAACACCTCAGAATTGATTGATGATTATGACCGACACGGAGAAAAAGTGTTTGACCGTTTTTTTGCTTCGAAGGAAAAATACCTTGAACATCAACTTGCCCTCATTAAGGCCATTAAACTACGCTGGCCAGAAAATCCTCTTGTGCCCAACTTGATTCATAATGCCGTGCAGATTGAGCGCATGTTTGAGGTGATGGCTCCCAAAAAAGAAGTAGTAGAGTTGGTGCGGTAGGACTATCATTTTTATACATATTAGATAATATATAGAGATGAAATATATCATCCCAGCTTTTTTATTCGCAGGATTGGTCGCATTTTCCCACACTGCAACTGCCATAGAGACTGCCACGCTCGAGATTAAGGGAAGAAGCATACCCGAAAATAGTATATCTGTTTCGGAGACGACGGGTATTAAACCTACACCTGTAACGTATTCTCCGACGGTCACGAAAGAAAATACGATGGTCGTCATTGATCCAGCGATAACCCCACCACCAACGAGTGATGTTGATGTTGATGGTGGTGGTGTAAGGGCGGGTGGCCACGTTATTCAATACAGCGAATCCAATCTCGAATTTATTAAGAGAGAGGTACCCACCCCATCATCAACACCAGTATCTGTTGGCGAAGTACATCTCAACGGAACCATTGGTACGAGCAAGGTCACTCCACCGCCGTCACGTCCCAAAAGCGAGCACAACGGTGCTTCAGATGCGTCTGCCGGCAAGGGCGATGGGCGCACTGTGGGAGACTCTGACAATGACCCACTCAATATCTCTGTGAAAGGAAGTGGGCTCAAGAAACTCCACCTTGAGGCGAAGGAGGGAGATTCGTCAAAGAAAGTCGGCGTGCAAGGTTGGGACCCGAAGAAAAAAGAAGAGATTATAGGAAGCCCACATAATGTACGGACACCCGAAGAACTGAGCGTATACGTTGAGGCGGTTGCACTGAATGACGCACGTATCTCTGATATTAGCGTCTCGAGAAGCTCCGTGGAAATACAGTCTGCCGAAAAAGGAAAACTTTTTTGGTTTATTCCTGTACAGATGACTCGCGTTATCACCGTGAACATCAAGGATGGGGAGAAAAAAGCCGATAGAGTAAAAGTGAAATTCCCTTGGTATCATGTATTTGTCAAAAAAACAGAAACAAGTGAGGCCCTCAAGTCGGAGGTGTCGACAAGGCTCGATACTTGGGAATGGGAGAGTGTAGACAGTTCTCAGTCAATGACTGATGCAGCACGCATTTCACACATACTTCAGCTGGTTTCAGGTATTCTGAAAACAAAGCACGATACCGTCAAAAACTCGACAGGAAACGTCCGATAAATAGCAATTGGTATTTTTGATTCTTGATGAGACTATTATGCTTTTAAGCATTTTTGAAATTCATGAATAAAACAATCACAGTGAAAGAAGAGATAGCGGTCCCGATTGAGCATGCGTGGGAGTCTTGGTCTGATTTGATTCATATGGAAGATTTCATATTGAAAGTATAGTGTTAAAATACTATTTATAATTCAGAAATTACCCATTTCACGTCAAAAATATATGTCACAAACCAATGCAATTTTGGCCACACTCGGCATCCTCCTCGTTATTATTGCTGGGTATTTCCTTGTTAGGCCCGCGGTCGTAAGCACAAATGGTGACGAAGCCGCACAAGCTGAATCAGTATCACAATCTACGCAAGCGACAAGTTCAGATTCTCGAAAAATGGCATTTATGGATTTTATGAAACGGGGTGGTTCATATAAATGTAGTATCACGCAAAGTATTGGTGGCATGGACACCAAGGGCACCATGTATATGCATAAAGGAATGGTGAGGGGGGAATATGGTGCAAAGATCCAAGGGGCTGACATAGACACCACCCTTGTAGTGCGAGATGGATACACCTACACATGGTCATCAATGGCTCCTAACATGGGATTTAGGATGAAGGCAGTTGGGGCGACCGTGGATAAAAATGTCCCCACAACTGAAATGAGCGGATTCGATGCATCGCAAATAGGTGATTATGATTGTGAGCCGTGGTCTGGAAACACGACGACCTTTGATTTGCCCAAAAGCATCACGTTTACCGATATAAAATAAAATAGATATTAAAAAACACCCAATTGAGGGTGTTTTTTTGTAGTCAGATGACGAAGCTTATTTGCTTTTCAGGTAGTTAAGCATGGTGTCTGCATCAGAGACCTCAAACGGGTCTGTCGGGCAGTTGTCCGAGAATCCTGGTTCGACGAAGAGCTTCTTGATAACCCCATCTTCGACGTGGATACTATAGCGCCATGAGCGGTCTCCGAAACCGAGGTCTTCTTTTTTAACGAGCATGCCCATCTTGCGAGTAAACTCAAGATTGCCATCAGGGAGCATGAAGACATTTTTTATTCCAAGCTTGTCAGCCCACTGCTTCATGACAAATGCATCATTCGCAGAGAGACAAATAACCTGATCGATGCCCAGCGCCTTAAACGCATCGTACTTCGCTTCATAGCCGGGGGCATGCGTTGTCGAGCAAGTTGGTGTAAATGCGCCGGGGAGCGCAAACAGAACGATATTCTTTCCTTTGAAAATATCATCTGTGGAGAGGTCGTGCCATCGAAATGGATTCTCTTCCTGAATCGATTCATCGCGTACGCGAGTTTTAAAAATGACTGCGGGTACTTTCTGGTCTACGAGTATGTGTGACATAGCTTTATAACTAATTTAATAATACTGGGAATAGCTACTGACTTTTGCAGTTATCAAGCTGCGTAGTTTTGTAAGGCCTCACGAAGGACTAATATACCCCA
>JAYSZV010000112.1:0-1772 GCA_043737875.1 Candidatus Lloydbacteria bacterium | reverse complement strand
CGTCGTCGGATGATCCACTTTCCATCATCTCACTATCGTCCTTATCTTCGTCCTCAGAGCCATCTTCCATCTTAGGGCTATCTTCTGTTTTCGTTTCGAGTTCTGTTTTTAATTTTATTTGTGTTTGCACACCGCCGGAAGTAAGTGTCACCTCTGATTTTGTGCGCTCTTCAATTTTCACTACTGGAAGTGCGGCACCAGTAGTGCCATCTGTCTTAATCACTGTTGTCACCTCTGCATGTGCAAGTGGGGCGATTGCGAGAAAGACTGCAATTAAGCCAGCACTCGTACGTGTAAATGTATTATTTTTCATATGTATCCATTATACCAATCTGACGATTGGGGCGCGACTATTTTCTGTGTTATTATCAAAAAATGCTCCCCCTCCTCATGCTTGCCGGAATCCTCGAAGCAGGCACCGCAATTCCTTACATTCGCGATATCCGTCGGGGTAAAACGAAGCCTGCAATAGTGAGTTGGATGACGTGGATGGTACTGTCCGGCATTGCGGGGAGTGCGGCGTTTGCAGAAGGAGCATATGCTGGGGCGGTCATTGGCCTAGCACTTACCTTCGAGAGCTTTGTCATTGTGATCTTCTCTATCGGGAAAGGGCATATTACGTATACAAAATTCGATGGTTTCTGTCAGGCTGGGGCTATGGTCGGGCTATTGGCGTGGTACATCACGAATGATCCAACTGCGGCAATCATATGTTTTGTAGCAACCGATATCATTGGCGCAATCCCTACATTTCTTCATGCGTGGAGAAGGCCGGCAGAAGAAACTCTCATTACCTACTCGATTTCCATCCTCGCCAACTCAATTGCACTCATCACAATACAAGTTTATACCCTTGCCGATACGCTTATTCCCGCATACCTCTTGATATTCAATACAGTGATCACATCAATCCTCCTTTTACGAAAAAAAACGGCTTAATGGTAGATATGGGAGGCTGAAACCAGAAGTACACGAGGCATCACTATTGCAGATGCAAACGACATGACCCGGAACAAAAATGGGGGATTGAGGAGTTCATACGCGACTATTATTTTTTCTTGATCGACGCCTTTATAAAGGCGTCAAACAGGGGGTGTGAGGTCAGTGGGCGCGCGGTAAACTCAGGATGGAATTGGGTACCCAAGAAAAATGGGTGCTTTGACTTTGGGAGCTCGGCAATCTCCATGAGCAGGCCATCTGGAGAAATGCCCGAAAATAGAAGACCCGCTTCTTCGATCAACTTTACATATTCAGGATTGACCTCATAGCGATGGCGGTGACGCTCGTGCACCATCTCTGCCTTATATGCACCACGCGCCATAGTGCCCTCTTTGAGATATGCGGGATATGACCCCAGTCGCATTGAGCCACCGTAATCTCCTTGTGCAAGTTTCGCCTTTTGGCCTTGCATAACATCGATCACGGGATGCTTCGCTTTCGGATCAATCTCCGTCGTAATCGCCCCCTTCAAGCCGAGGACATTCCGTGCGTATTCCACAACCATGAGTTGCATTCCGTAACATAATCCAAAATAGGGAATTTTGTGTGTACGTACATACTCGATAACGCGAAGCTTTCCTTCGATACCTCGCGCACCAAACCCTCCGGGAACGATGACGCCGTCATATGCCTCAAGTTTTTTGAGATTCGCGCGAGGACCTTCAAAATCGTCCGCGGTGAGCCAATCAATAATTGGTTTCTTGCCTGCATGATACGCGGAATACTTTAGTGCTTCGATGACAGAGAGGTACGAATCCGCAAGTACAAAGTCG
>JAYSZV010000111.1:0-9951 GCA_043737875.1 Candidatus Lloydbacteria bacterium | reverse complement strand
GTTCAGGGTACGAGACGGAAAGCACCTCGTCGTCAGGAAAGAGATATGGCTCTAGATCACTAATGTCAGGTTTCATTATGTTGGCAATAATATAGCACAAATTGTACTAATCAATCTTTGGGCTTACGTAAGGAAGGATAACGGGAAGTATGTTGTCTTTTGCTATGATACGGGCACCTTCTTGGTTGGGGTGAATGCCATCGGCTTGATTGAGTGTCGGGTCGAGGGCAACACCGGCGAGGAGAAACGGTACGAGTGGAATATTATATTTTTTAGAAAGAGTTGGATAGATTTCATTGAATTCTCGTACATAATTTTCACCGAGATTACTTGGTGCGTACATACCCGCCAAGACAACACGTACATTCCCTGCTTGAAATTTCTCGATTATTTGCTCGAGATTATTTTTCGTGTTTTCGGGGGGTATGCCACGAAGCACATCGTTGCCACCCAAGGCAATGATAACTATGTCTGGATTTTGAGCGACGACAAAGTCAGCGCGACGTAATCCCCCCGCTGTTGTCTCCCCTGAGACTCCTGAGTTAATCACGACAATGTCTTTTTGCGCATCGCGTAAAAGTTGCTCAAGTATCGCAGGGTACGCGTCCATTATGTTGATACCATAGCCCGCAGTGATACTGTCGCCAAAAGCGACAATAGTTTTCCGTTGGGCTTCTGGTAAAGCAGGTACGCTCGTGGTCGCGATCGAAGCCAGTGAAAGTGCTCCACCTGGTTGCGGAGCCTCTGGCTTCTTGATCAACCCAAAAGCCAAATATGAGGAAATGATGAGCACAAGAAAAATGCCCACAGTGAGCTTCCATCGCGACTTCATCTGTGCCCGACTATTATTATGGTCACTATGTGGATACATATTGAAATGATAACATATGCCTTATGATTGAACTCACGAATGTTTTTAAGTCTTATACCCAAGGAGAAACCGTAATCCCAGTCCTCCACGATGTGAATCTTTTTATTAAAGATGGTGAGCATGTCGCCATTATCGGCACATCAGGCTCTGGGAAGTCGACACTACTTTCGCTCATGTCAGGAATGGATAAGCCAGACAAAGGAGTGGTCGCAATAGAGGGCAAAGACCTTTCCAAGCTCTCCGAATCTGCACTTTCGCTTTTTCGTAATAGAGATATTGGCATCATCTTTCAATCCTTTGAACTCGTGCCCTCTTTTTCTGCACTCGAAAATGTAATGCTCCCACTTGATATCGGGAAAACGGGTGGTACTGCCGAAGCCCTCAACGCGCTTACTGAGGTGGGTCTTCTTCATCGCAAAATGCACCTGCCGTCAATGCTTTCTGGTGGCGAAGAACAACGCGTTGCCATCGCCCGTGCGCTCGCACAGAACCCAAAGATACTCTTTGCAGATGAACCTACGGGGAACCTCGACCCCAAAACGGGCGGAGAAGTACTTTCCCTGCTTAAAAATGCTGCGGGTGGGATGAGTCGCACGCTCGTCATCATTACGCACGACCCTAAAATTGCACAGATGATGGATAGGGTTTTCGAAATAACGAGTGGTACCGTACGCGAAAAGACATCATGGTCATAACTACCCTTCTGCCTCGCCTGATTCATCGTAATGGCAAGCGACTTCTTTTGGCGTTTGGGAGTTTGCTCGTTGGTGCACTGACCCTCGCTGTTGTACTCGGCCTCATCGGAAGCGTAGAGCGTTTTTTTGTTTCAGAATCTCGAACACTCCTCGGAGGAGATGTGACCATCGAAGATCACATCGCAATTGATATGTCACACCCCATATTCATGCAACTCGTTCTCGATGGGGCAACTCTCTCATCACGAATCGAAACCATGGTGGTGGCGCGCAAGGAAGGTATCGTAAAAGAAAATACTATTGCCAACTTGCCCGTGACTCTAAAAGTAATCGACAACAATTACCCACTCTTTGGAAGCATGGGTCTCATGCGCGCTGATTTACGCACACCATCACCCAGTGAGATTTTTGTTGCAGAAGATTTGCTCGTACGTATGGGTACAGGGATTGGCGAAACGCTCTACTTGGGAAATACGCCATTTACTATTGCGAATATCATTACGAGTGAGCCTGATCGTGTTGGAGGAAGTTTCCGCTTGGGGCCACTTGTGGTGCTTTCACGGGAGGGTTTTCTCGCTACAGGACTTCTTGGAAAGCAGAGTCGAGTCGATCACATTCTTGCAATACGCTACCCAGCTACTTTTTCCCCAAGTGTCGCAGTAAATGCTACCCAAGAAATACGTGAAGCGTTTCCAGAGCCGAAATATCGCGTTGCAGTCGCAAAAGACGGACCTACTTCATTACTGCGTATACTCGATGCTGCCGAGCGATTTTTCTTCACTATGATTGTCCTCGCACTCTTTTTGGTCATAGTAAATATTCGTCTCAACCTTATATATTTTCTCACTTCATTTCAAAAAACAATTGCTATTATGCGCTCCTTGGGGATGCGAAAAGGTCAATTGCTTGGACTCTTCCTCTCCCTCCTCCTTTTTGGCGCATTGTGCGCTGGAGTAATTGGCGTCCTCATGGGAAATATTATTGCCAACACGGCACTTCCTTTTGCAGGAGAATTCATCGAGAGCAATCTTCCAGCTATTCCACCCTTCGATAATATCGTAAAAGTTACTGTATTTGTTTTTTTGCTGTGCTTATTTGCGACACTGGAGTTTTTGGTCAGACTACTCGCGATTGAGCCGAAAATGTTGCTCCATGGCTACGACTCACTGCATGGGAAATTCTCGCTACTGCCAAAAGAGTTGCCATTACTTCTCCTTACCCTCCTTTCCTTCTACGGAGGAATCTACTACCTTACAGAGCAGGCGCTCGTGGCGCTTACCGCGGTGGGGAGCATTACGGGAGTTTTCGCAGTGCTCTTTCTGCTTTCCCGTGGCGCAATTGTACTTGGGCATCGTGTGCGATTTACGCTTCCATTCACTATACGCAGTATCGTGAATTTTCTTAAGCATCAAGGCATCCTCGGTACAACTGCGATTGCATCCCTGACGATTGCGCTTGCCAGTGTGTTTGCGATTGCGCTACTTGAGAAAAATATGTTGGGTAATTTAAGTGTCGAATTCAAAAAAGATGCGCCCAATATTTATCTTGTTGATGTGCAGGAAGACCAGCTCTCGGGTGTACGCGAAATCATGGGTGCAACATGGAAGGACTTCGGAAGAGTGCCCGCACGTTTTACCAAGCGGGATGGGTATGACATACAGGCAAACCTGGCCACAGAGGATGCAGAAATGCGGAGAGAATTTAGTGTCACATCGGGTAGCACCTTGATTGAGGGCGAGCGACTTTTACGCGGAACATGGCATGGAATAAAGGGAAAAGGCGAAGTGTCTGTGGAGGAGGATTTTGCAAAGCGCGCAAAGCTCGACATTGGAAGTCGTGTTGAGTTCACTGTACAAGGATTTCCCATCGAGGCTACAGTGACTTCAATACGCGCAGTCACGACTACGGGCGGGCTACCTTTCTTTTTCCTCGTGTTTAGCCCCGATGTCCTAGAGGGTATTCCTCGCACAAGCTTTGGTTATGCATATGCAAAAGCCGAAGAAATCCCAAAGCTACAGAATGAGCTTGCGCGTCGCTATCCCAATATCACCTCAATTCCCACGACAGAAATCATTAAAGCCGCCACCAAAATAGTCGGGGCACTTTCCGTAGCGGTGGTTGCCACAGCGCTTCCTGCGCTTCTACTCGGACTTATTCTGATAATTGCGATGCTCGCCATATCTGCTCGAGAGCGTACTAATGACATGCTCGTCTTTACTGCTTACGGAGCACGTACGAAATTACTTTTTCAAATTTTTCTTACTGAATCAAGTGCCATCGTTGTCCTTTCAGGAATATTTGCAGCACTCCTTTCGCACGTAGGAGTGCATGCGATGAATTATTATGTATTTGATTTTACGGGCTTTTATTTTGCAATAAATAACGCGTATCTGTTTGTAGTTATACTTATCGCAACACTTGTCATTGCATACCTATTTGCACGACGATTCGGTAAAATATCCCCCGCAGAGTTACTGCGTAAAGAAGGTTTGTAAAAATTACGAAATAAAAACCTCAAGACTCCCCTCCCCACCGTCCCCTATTTTAGATTGGTTGAATCGAATGTTTCGTTCTCTAAGGTAGTCCTTTACGAAGTCGCGCAGTACGGGCCCCGACTTGCTATGATTGCCCTTTCCCACAATTACGCGAATGTGGCTGTACGTAGCGTCTTCTATGAGCGTATGGAGGATAGATTCCGCCTCACGAGTGGTATGTCCATGTAGGTCTATTACGTGACCTGGGTGCTGTGCATATTTATTCATAACGTTGCTTAAAAGTACGCAGCAAGGAAATTGTTTTACGCCTTAGATTCACAAAATGACAGCATCAAAATTATTCTTTCGCCATCAACTTCTGAATTTGGGGCTGGTATTCTTTCATGACCGTTGTGGTCGCCATGAGTTGGTTGGCACCGGCGTCCATCCTATTCTTAATTTTCATCGCAATTTCTTGAAAAAGTGCTGGATTTTTGGTTACCAGTGCAATGATTTTTTCCTGTTGCTCTTTCGGCATATCACCAAGCTTTGAAGCAATAAGCTTCCGCATGAGAAATTCTTTAAACATGATGTTGGGATTATAGACTTTTCTTAAACATTTGGCAAAAAACGTCAGTGGCGCGCATGCGTAACATTTTTTGGGAAATCAGGGAGAGACGAAACTTATGAAGGGATCTGGAGTAACCCCAAACGTCCTTTAATTTTCTTCACGACGTCCTCGATGTTCCAATCTGACTTGACCAGAAAATCATATGAGCCGGCTTCTGTTGCCTGCGCAACTTTTTCAGGGTCATTTATATTGGTCAGAAGAATAACTGCGGCGTGCTTCCCGTACTCAGCATCTTCGCGCAATTTCTCGAGCATAGTAAGGCCATCCATGACTGGCATCATGAGGTCAAGCAAAATAAGATCGGGATGTTCCTGTAGTGCTACCTCAAGGCCCTCTTGTCCGTTCTTGCCCTGAAAAACAGTGAATCCCTCAAAGGTGAGAATATCCGAGATTGCATTTCGTAGGGGTGTCTCGTCTTCTATGATCAGTATTTTTTTGTTGATTGGAGCAGTCATGGTTATGTGATTTTATAGTGGGAGCGATGGGGGTTGCTTGAGGGCGTACTTGATTTCGTTGATAATTTGGGTGATATCATAATCTGCCTTTGTATAGTAATTGGTTACCCCTAACTGAATATACGAGCGTATATTTGTTGTGGAGGCGGTGTTTGAAACAACAAAAATGGGGATATTTTTCCATTCATCGTGATTCTTTATTTCAACAACAAAATCTAATCCGCTTTCTGTGCCCAAGAGGTAGTGGTCAACCCAAATAACATCCACCGTTTTAAGGTTATTGAGCTCCTTAAGGCCGTCTTCAACGGTCGAGACGATAATGGGCTCAAAACCCTGCTTTGTAAAAGCGTCGCGCACTGCTCTTGCGAGTTGGCGTTCATCTTCCAGTACGAGTATGGTGATTTTTTTCTCCTCTTGCATGTGTGTTATCTTAGCATGTTCTTGTTTATGGGAATAGTGTAGCCAAATTTTAGCCTAGACCAGTCATGCCTGACTTTTTGGGCATTCCCGATAAAGGAAGCATGACATGGAATGTCGTGCCCTGATTTTCAGCCGACTCGAACCAAATTTTTCCTCCCGATGACTCGACAATAGCTTTGACGATGTACATGCCGAGCCCAGTCCCTTCTGTGTCTTTTTGTCGCACATTGTCAGCACGGAATAATTTCTGAAAGATTTTTCCATGTTGCGCAAGTGGTATTCCGTAGCCATTGTCAGACACACGCACATAGAGACTACTTTCTCTTGTGGCGATTTCGACTATGATGTGACCCTCATGTTCTGTGTATTTGACTGAGTTTGATAAGAAGTTCTGAAATACGATTCGCATAAGCTTGGGGTCGGCATTAAAGCTTGCTGGTGCGGTCGTGAAGATTTTCTCAATGGTTTGCTTGCGCTCAGTGATTTGCGGGGTGAGTTCAAGGAGGACACTTTCACACATTTCGATGAGATTGACAGGCTCAGGGTCCATGGCGAATGTACCCAAATCGATGCGTGAAACATTCAGGAGTGCGTTGACGAGTTCAATCATGCGGAGGTTGCCCGTATATATTTCTTTGACGTACTGGCGCTGTTTGTCATTGAGTTCACCGACGTACTTCGAAAGCAACATCTCTGAGTACCACCGAATTGCAGAAAGCGGGGTGCGTAACTGATGTGATGCGAGTGATACAAATTCTGTCTTTGCGCGGTCTATTTCCTTGCGTAGTGTAATGTCTTGGCACAGTGATACATAAAAGAGTGTTTGATTCCCCTCTTGAATGGGCGAGATGGATAGTTCAGCTTGGTACGTAGAGCCATCTTTACGGCGATTCGTAATTTCTTCGGTGTGATAGGAGTGCCCAGAACTAATTTTCTCCCAAAGCGCGGTGTAGTATTCAGCATTCGAATTACCACTCTTGAGGAAACGAGGGTTTCTCCCCAGCGCCTCTTCCTTGGTGTAACCATTGAGTATGGTCCATGCGTTGTTGACGTAAACGATTGCCCCATCGGGAGTCGTAATGGAAACAGCTTCTGTCGAAGAATCAACTGCTTTTTGGAATTTACGTACGTTTTGGATTTCTTCTTCTATTTTATTGTGCGCATTTTCAAGTTCCTGCGTTCTGCTTCCCAGCACCTCTTGAACGCGCTTCACATTGGTTATGTCCTGAGTGATGCCCGCAAGCTTGATCGCCTTACCCTCCTCATTGAGCAGTGTTCGTCCGCGGTCTGCCACCCAGAAAAACTCTCCACTTGCCTTTCTGATACGATATTCAATGGAATAGTCAGGAGAGCGTTTGTCTATATGAGCTTCCATGGTGCGCTTTACCCCATCAACCTCGTCGGGGTGTACCGAATCGAGCCAAAATTGGAGTGGTGATACCTTGTCTGTTTCTCCATATCCGAGCATTGCCATCATGCGTGCAGACATAAATACCTCGCCCTTGGCAATGTCGTAATCCCAATACCCAAGCCCGGAGCCCAAGAGTGCTCGTACATAGCGTTCGCCTTTAACCGCAGTTGATTCAACTGCGGTAGTTGCTCTTTTTTCATATGATAGATAGGCAGGGAGTATCGCCACGAAAAGCGCCGTTACTAATAGTGCTTCAACGCCCAAGAGTGTGCCAACGATGAGATATGTCCACTCTGCGAATGTGGTGTGCGGAAGCCAGTAAGAGAGCCATCCCGCAGCGATCGCTCCCGAGATGAGGATGACGGGGGTGAGGACAAAAAGGAGTCTTCCTCCTCGCGGGTGACCGCCCTCGTTTATCATTCGCTTCCCCGATTGTAGTGGTTCGTGCTCCATGGATAGTGCTTCGTACTTATCCCACTATTGTAGCACAGATGTAACTTGCGCAAATGGTAAAGCGCTGTAGTTTGAGGGATAGTTATCGTACATTTACAACAACTCCAGGAGAACGTGAGTGAAAATAGTTAAAAAACAAAAAGATGTCTCCAGCGTGGCCCCAACAAGAATTTTTGTGTTGGATACAAATGTCTTGATGCATGACCCATCGTCGATCTCTCGATTTCAGGAACATGACCTCGTGCTCCCGATGGTCGTCATTGAAGAATTGGACAAAAACAAAAAAGGAATGTCGGAGGCCAATCGCAATGCGCGTCAGGCGATGCGTACGATAGACATTGGACTCAAGGCATATACAGGAGAAATGAAAGATGGGATCCCCATCAATCTGATGTTTCCCGATATTGATGCAAAGACCGTCAAATTGGGAAAGATGTTCTTCCCCACAGAAATGCTTACAGAAACCGATGTGCGCCTTCAGAGTCTTGCGGGCGGCATAAACGATAATTTAATTATCGCTGCAACCGCAGATATTGAAAAAAAACATGCTCCTCGTGAGGTTGTGCTCGTCACAAAAGATATCAACATGCGCATCAAAGCGCGTGCACTCGGTATTCGTGTCGATGACTACTTTAACGATAAGGCACTCGAGGATTCCGATGTCTTGCATACAGGATATTCCCCACTTCCTCCAGATTTTTGGGAGCGACATGCTCCTGATCTCGAATCTTGGACTGAAGATGGACACTCCCTGTGCCGCATCAAAGGCCCACTATGTGCAGGTTTGGTGGTGAATTCTATGGTGTACCTCGAAAAAGGTCCAGGTAATCCCAAGGCGCTCTACGCAATCGTACAAGAGCAGAGTCCGCGCATGGCAGTCCTCAAATCAATGACCGACTATTCGGTCACAAAGAATTCGGTCTGGGGTATCGTCGCAAGAAACATGGAACAAAATTTTGCGCTCAATCTCTTGATGGACAAGAATATCGACTTCGTGACGCTAATGGGTACTGCGGGGACAGGTAAGACACTCCTCACACTTGCGGCCGCCATTAAACAAACAGTGAGTGATGACATTTATTCCGATATTATCGTCACGCGCGCTACGGTGCCTGTTGGCGATGATATCGGATTTCTCCCTGGAACAGAACAGGATAAAATGGGTCCTTGGATGGGAGCACTCGACGACAATCTTGATGTACTCGACGACGTCAGTCACAAAAATGAAGATTGGAGTCGGGCAGAAAAGACTGCGAAAATCAAAGAGAAAATAAAAGTAAAGAACATTGGCTTTATGCGCGGAAGGACGTTCCTCAATAAGTTCGTCATCATCGATGAAGCGCAGAATCTGACTCCGAAGCAAATAAAGACGCTCATTACGCGTGCAGGTCCAGGGACGAAGATTGTATGCCTTGGCAACGTGGCACAGATCGACACACCATACTTGACCGAAGGGAGCTCGGGTCTTACGTTTGCAGTCGACCGTTTTAAGGGTTGGCAACACGGAGGGCACGTCCTCCTCAAGCGCGGAGAACGCTCACGCTTGGCAGACTTCGCAAACGAAGTGCTGTGACACAAACAACGCTCGAATTCGTAATGAATTCGAGCGTGTTTTTATTTATCGACAATATTTTTTACTCGTAGATGAGTTCGATGACTTGTTTGTCTGTCATCAATAGTTCGCGATACTTTGTGGACACTTCCCCGTCTACTTTCATGGTGAGCTTATGTTCGGCATTAATGGGATTGCCCAAGAAGCTCGTTTCAGTCCATTCCTTCTCCCAAATATCAAAGAATATTCCCAGTCGCGTGTCTGTTTTCTTGACGACACCTTCAAACTCTAAGTGGAGCGTCCCATCTGTTTCGTCGTGTGTGTGGATGGGTTTGTGCACCGCTCCGAGCCCTATGCCTGGCGGAACTTCTACTGGTACGCCCGATACCGTAATAGAGAGCTTGGGGTGATAGTGAATTCCCGCTGACGAGACAAGATCCGCCGTCCCCACCTTCGGTGCAGTGACCGCGAAATACACCACAGCTCCGACGAGTGCAATAGTGATAATCCATCCGATTGGCACCTTTTTCAAAATGCTTCCTCCTTTTTCTGTATGTTTGTTTTTTGACATAAACAATATTGTAAACCAAAAATGCCACCTCGTCACCTGCTGCGAATATGCTCCGTTTATCTTTATTTCATCTCGTTTTCTTATAGCGAAATGACTTCTTCCCACGGCAGTCCCGTCTTCCCAAAATGTCCGTATGCTGCGGTTTGCGCATAGATAGGTCGTCTCAAATTGAGATGCTGGATAATCGCCTTGGGGCGAAAATCAAATCGATTACGCACTACTTCACTGATATCTTCTCCGCGCTCGTTTACTGCACGCACCATCAGCGGGTGCGGGTACCCAATCGCATATGCCACAGAAACAGTCGCTTCATTCGCGAGTTTATTGGCTACAAGATTCTTCGCGACGTAACGTGCCATATATGCAGCGGAGCGGTCTACTTTAGTCGCATCTTTTCCTGAAAATGCTCCTCCACCAT
>JAYSZV010000110.1:0-1781 GCA_043737875.1 Candidatus Lloydbacteria bacterium | reverse complement strand
TATGTTCAAAGAGATTGCAGGCTCGCGCGATGATGAGGCGTACATGGAGATGCTCAAGAGTGATGAGAAACGTGAAGACTTCTATGTGCAACTCAATGATTTCATTCGCGTATTCAAGGAATGCATGGCACTCCAAGACTTTGTGCATGAATTCAAGCATGTTGATACCTATGCGATGGAGCTCAAAAAATTCATGGAGATGAGAAAGGCTGTTGCCCTTCGGTATGCAGACAGCGTTGACCTTTCTCAATATAAACAATCGCTCATTAATATCCTTGATAAGCATGTTGACGCAAAAGAGGTGGACTTGCTTACAAAACAGATTGATATTTCAGACATGAGTGCGTTTACTCAAGCCGTCGAAGCGCTAGGGACAGACAAGTCAAAGGCGGAGGCAATCGCTGCGCAGACCGAGCGCACCATCACGGAGCATCTCGACGAAGACCCCGAATTTTACGAGTCATTTTCTGCCAAGATTAAAAAAATATTAGATGAAATGCATGCGGGTAAAATGGCAGATATTGAAGCACTTAAGCAGTTGAAGGTTGCGCGCGAAGACGTGCTCGGAAAGAAAGACGATAGTATTCCTCAAAGCATTGCGAAAGTTGCCGGTGCCGATGTGTTTTATCGTAACCTCACAAAAGATTTTTCGGGTCATAATCTTACGGAAACTCAGATCATTGATGCGGTACTTGGGATTCATGAAACCTTAAAAACCGAGATGATTGTCGATTGGTATCGCAATTCAGAGGTGAAACGCATTATGCGCAACAAGATTGATGATTATTTGTATGACGTGATAAAAAACAAAATGGGGGTAACACTCTCAAGTGAAGAAACGAAGTCGATGGTCGAGACAGTGTTGAAACTTGCTGAAAATAATCACGAAATTTTTGGCGTATGAGTTTGAATACTTTTCAAATTGGAACGACACGCTTCGCGTGCGAACTTGTTCCGCAAGAACGTCGAACGCTTGCGCTCACCGTATATCCCGATATGTCAGTTGTACTCAAGCATCCCGAAAATTTCCCGCTTGAGCGCATAGAGGTGTTTATCAAGCGAAAACGCCGATGGCTCAATACTCAATTGGCGTTCTTTGCGAAATTTACAAAGAAGAAGTATGAGCGTGAATATATTTCGGGGGAGAGCCACCTCTACCTTGGTCGCCAGTATCAACTCATCGTACGCAGGGGGAAGGTAGATCGTGTAATTCTGCTTCGCGGCAAGCTTTTCGTGGAAACCACGAAGGGAGTTGAAGAAGGCACGCATACAAGGAGTCTGCTCGATGGGTGGTATGCAAAGAGGGTCGGTACTATATTTGAGGAGCGACTCAGTGCGATGCACAAAAATTTTGCGCAACTTGATAGACCAAAATTATTTGTGCGCCCAATGACAAAGCGATGGGGAAGTGCAATAAGGAATCAGAAGATCATTCTTAATCCTGCGCTTATTCACTCATCAAAAGAATGTATTGATTATGTGATTACGCACGAGCTCTGTCACTTTGTGCACAAGAATCATGACAAGAATTTTTGGAAGTTGTTGGACAAAAAGTATCCGAATTGGGAGAAGGTGAAAGAAAAATTGGAGTTGCGACACGGATAAATGCGGAAATGGTAAGCGAAACGCTTTCTTGATTTTAAGTATGGCGGGCGGAAAAAAATCGAGAGCCGGAGATGCCGTGGGGCGACGAGCGAAGCGAGCGGGGGTGCGAGAGTCGGACTAGCGGAAGTGGGTTCCGCAGACTCTCGCAGGACGTAGGTATGCCGAGGTTTTGCGAG
>JAYSZV010000109.1:0-9990 GCA_043737875.1 Candidatus Lloydbacteria bacterium | reverse complement strand
ATGAGGTAATGCGCACAAGCCGTACGCCAAGCTCATCGGCAAGCGTCTCGGCCTTTGCCTTTGCCTTTGCGATTGCTTCTGCGCGCGCCTTGTCTTTGATACCATCTTCGTCGTCCACCTTGAACGTAAGTCCACTGACGTATGATGCACCCTTATCGGTAAGTCCTCCGAGAATAAGTCCTGCATTATCAATCTTCTTGACGCGGACATCCACTGACTGAGTCACCTCGTAGCCCGTGAGGACCTGCTTGCCCTCAATGGGAGGACAACTGTATCCAATAAGACACGGCATCGATTCTCTCGACTGCTTCCACTCATACTTAGGATTGAGTGTGTATCCCGTTGTCTTAATGTTGTTATCTTCTACTCCTGATTGCTTCAAAAATGCGTGGATCGCCTTCATCTTGTCATCGACAAGCTTGCGGGCACTCGCGGCATCTTTTGCATCTGCCGTAATCGAGAATGACACCTCCGCCATGTCAGGGACAGCGACTGCCTCACCCTCACCCGTGACACTGATTGTTGTCAGCTCACCTGGAACATTGCGTCCGATGAATTGATACTCTTTTACCGTCGATGCAAAAAGCGCAATCAGGAACAGCGCTCCTGCAACTGCGAGGAATGCAACTGCATTGACGACGGGTTTAGGGGGGACGATGCGCACTACCTTCCCTTCTTCATTATTTTCTATGGCCATAATATTGATATGTTACTTGCTATTACATCTTTTAAATATGTACTCATGATAACACGCACCTAAGGATATTGTGACAACCTATGTTTGGCGATGTAGTGAGCCTGCTCGCCACAAAAGACCTGTTATTTTACCGTCACGGACTTTGCCAAGTTTCTTGGTTTGTCTGGGTCGTTGCCACGGAGTACGGCGAGATGGTACGCGAGGAGCTGTATGGGGATAATGCTCGCTATTGGTGATGCGAGTCCAAGGTCGGGAGTGGGAATCCATTCATCAAACAACTTACTGTTTTCGGGGGCGATGCCAATGATGTATGCGCCACGCGAGCGAAGCTCTGTCGTGTTCGATTCCATGTCGCGTTTGGTCTCGTCATTCGGCATGAGCGCAATGACGGGAGTTCCCACATCAATGAGTGCGATGGGTCCGTGCTTGAGCTCACCCCCCGGAAATCCTTCAGCGTGAATATAGGAAACTTCCTGAATTTTAATAGCAGCTTCCTGCGCCATTGGGGCATTTAGCCCGCGACCGATAATGTAGATGTCTTGGGATTTTTCGAGTGACACCGCTATTTTTTTTATCTCGTGAGAGAGGTCGGAGGTAAGCCATGCCTTTACGTCTTTGACCACACCACGCATCAGGTGCTTGCCATCAGCGAGTTTTTTGCCCAGTGCGAACGCGATGAGGATGAGTACGGCAATCTGCGCAGTTGCAGCTTTGGTTGATGCAACAGCAATCTCCGGCCCCGCGTTGATGAACAGCGTCTTTTTTGACATGCGATCTATTGAAGAGCCCACGACGTTAAGCAGAGAGAGTATGCGCGCGCCTTCTTTTTCGGCGACACTTAGTCCCTCGAGCACGTCTGCGGTCTCGCCACTTTGTGAGACAGCAAGGATAGTGCTTTTTTTATTGAGAAACTGCCCATAGGCGGCAAACTCTGAGCCAACATACGCGTGCGCAAGCTTGCCCGCGACGCGTGCAGCGTACAACTCACCAAGTTTTGCCATTTTCGCGGCAGTACCACAGCCGATAAAGAAGAGATGCTCCGACTCTTTCATCAATCGCGCGAATTCCTCGAGCTTTGCATCTTCTTGATGAATCGCCTTATCAAGCGAGAGTCCCTGCTCCATGATTTCCTTCAACATAAAATGGGGATGCCCTTCTTTCGTTGCACTCCCCTTGTCCCATGTGACATTTACCCACTCACGATCGACTTTCTTTCCCGTATCAAGCTCACGCAACATCATTGCATCGGCAGATACTTTTACGTACTCTCTATCCCCCGGATACAACACCACGCGGGTGTAATCCATAAACGCAGGCACGTCTGACGCGAGGAAATATTCATGCTCACCCTTCCCTATGACGAGTGGGGAGCCATTGCGCATCGCCAAGAGATACGGCTCGCCAAGTTTCATGACAACGATCGCATAGCGCCCTTCGAGCATTTTTCCTGCTTCAACAAAAGCTGATTCAAATGTTTTGTATTCGTGTGTGATGAAATAATCGACGAGATGCGGGATGACTTCGGTGTCTGTTTCCGATACAAAAAGATTGTCGAATTCTTTGCCCAGTTTGCCTTTCAAGAAACGACGAATCTCTTCATGGTTTTCGACGATACCATTGTGGATGACGGCAATGGTTCGAGAAGAGTTGAAGTGTGGATGAGCGTTCGCCTCGGTTACCCTTCCGTGCGTTGCCCAGCGAGAGTGTCCGATGCCCATTTTGCCCGTAACTCCACGGAGGTCTGATTTAGATGCGAGGGAAATTTTTCCAACTGCTTTACTGGAAAACATACCTGCGTCCGTTTCTGCGGCGATTCCCCATGAGTCATAACCGCGATACTCCAGCTCACAAAGCGCCCTATTGGTCATATGGGCGACCTCTTTCTTCTTATCTCCAATGTAGCCAAATATTCCACACATACGCTAGGGAGTAGTGGGTAGTGGGTAGAAAGTAGAAAATGCAGAAACACGTTTGCTCATATCATTTGTTATAACATACGAGAGTATGGAACGTTGCACAAAAGTTGACACATTCCGTAAACTGTGATAATATACATGCGGTTCAAATTCGAACTGTACATTCATGAAAAGGACAGTCATGTTTGCTGAAACAGAACATCAACTCCATGTCATAAGCGAAATAGGAGGTAGGACAGTATGCGCTTGTGTACTCAGTGGTTATACCAAGGTTGCAGCTGAGGAGGCTGCGCGCCAACTCAATCGTGGTGGGTTCCAGCATCACAACACGGTGACCGTTCTCGACACAGGTCGCCCCTTCCCAGGCGACTCACCTCCAAGAAACATGTTCAACATTCCCACGCGCACCAAACTCCCTGGTGATGCGAGCGGGGGAAGTCGCTGATAGTCCATCATCCTGATCCACCATGAAAATGGTGGATGTTTTATTTTATATATTTTTTCACCAGCGTGTTGAACTTTTCTCCTCTGTCGAATTCGTGAAGAAACTTTTCGAAACTTGCGGCACCTGGAGAAAATAATATCGTCGTTTTCCCCTTTTGCTGCTTCGCAACACGAAACGCCTCGCGAGCACACTCAGGAAGTGTCGCATACACCTTCATGTCAAGGTTAAACCTTGACAATTTTAGGTCGCAAGAGGATTCGAGGGCTGTGCGTAGTTTTTTTGTTGCAGAACCTTCAAGAAGGATGAGTTGGTCTTTCGGGATGTGTTTTTTGATTATTTTGGCGAGCGCATTGAACTCAAGTACTTTGTCAGTGCCACCCGCGATGAGTACGATGTTTCCCATTTTGCGAAAACGTTCTATCGCGGCGATAGTTCCGTCGGGTGATGTCGCACAGCTATCATTGATGACCGTGAGCCTTCCTTTCTTTGCGACTTCCTCTTGGCGCATGCGGGGAGACGGGAGACGGAGCACATCGCGCTCGCTCACGGGAACGGTGGGGTCGAAAAGTTTCACCGCGAGAACGGCATTCATGAGATTTTCGAGATTGTGCGCACCACGGAGCGTTAAGAATTTTTTTATAGAAAACAGTTTTTGCTCCATGCCGTCGAATCGGAAGACGAGCCAGCCTGCTTTTACGCAGAGACCTTGCACACCTCTGGGGAGTGGTTTTGTGCTGATAAAGAAAGTGAGCGCGCGTGGTTTCTTTTTTAAATAATATGGTGTCCACTCATTGTCATAGTTAAGTACGAGAAAATCATCGGCGTGTTGCCCTATGAAAATATTTGCTTTTGCATTCGCGTAGTCACGTATACCCTTGTAGCGATTGAGGTGGTCGGGGTAGAGGTTGGTAATAACCGACACATGGGGAGCGCGAATAGCGCGTGAGAGATGCTCGAGTTGCCATGATGACATTTCTGCCACCACGGGAATATCTTTTTTGTACACGCGATCGAACTCTTTAAGAAATGCATTTGCGGGTGTGTTGCCTGAAGCGCGGACTCCTTCATATTTTTTCTGAAGAAGTACTGCGACCCATTCCGTCGTCGTTGTCTTGCCTCGCGTCCCCGTCACCGCAATTACGGGATTTGTGGAATATCGGAAAAATAGACTCGCGTCATTTTCTACACGTTTGCCCGCCAAGATTGCGGTACGGAGATATGCACTATCGCGTGGGACTCCCGGATTCACCACCACAAGGTCGTGAGTGCGAAAATCTTCATGTTCATGTGCTCCGAGGACATAGCGCACGGGCACTCCCCTTAGTGCGCGTAGCGAGGGGGCAAGCACCGCCTCATTCCGCATGTCAGTTGCCGTGACGCTCGCCCCGTGATGCACCAACCACTTGGCAGTTGCGACTCCTCCGCCATGAAGCCCGAGGCCCATAACGAGCGATTTCTCGCCGTTAAAAAATTTTTCTTGTTTTGCTGATTTCTGCATTGTCGCATTCTACCACGTTACAGGGCTTACGTTTCTTGACACCCCACGGCGATGTGATTGAGTGAAGTGAGTACCATTGCTCTTTGTAAAAAGAATGTTTTAAGGAAAATCTTATGGATGGAAAGAAGCCAACGCTTTTTCTCTGGCTCGTTGTGGCACTCGTTATTTTCTCTGCTATTCGCATGGGGAATGGAGCGTCAACACAAAGCTCAACGCTCGCGTATTCGGAATTTCTGGAAAAAGTACAAGCGCGGGAAATTACCAAAGTTACCATCAACGAAAGCGTGAATCCTCGTGAGCTCTATGTGATAACACGAGAAGGCGCGAAACTGAAGGTTACTGGACTCAATGACGCAGGACTCATCGGAGACCTGATAGCAAACAATGTCCCATTTTCTGTCATGCCTCGTGAAGAGCCGAATTTGCTCATGACCATTCTTGTCTCGTGGGGTCCGATGCTTCTTTTGATAGGAGTGTGGATTTACTTTATGAAAAAAATGCAAGGTGGGGGAGCAGGCGGTATGGGTGGATTCGGAAAGAGTAAGGCGCGAAGAATAAGTCAGGAACAAAATTCTGTCACGTTCGCTGATGTCGCAGGATGCGATGAGGCAAAAGAAGAGGTGACCGAAGTGGTGGACTTCCTCCGCAATCCTGGCAAATTCAAATTCATCGGTGGAAGAATTCCTCGCGGACTCTTACTCGTTGGACCTCCGGGGACCGGAAAAACGTTGCTTGCAAAAGGAATTGCGGGTGAAGCGAAAGTTCCATTTTTTGCCATCTCAGGTTCAGACTTCGTGGAGATGTTCGTCGGTGTCGGTGCGTCGCGCGTGCGTGACATGTTCGAAACCGCAAGAAAAAATGCCCCGTGCATTATCTTCATTGACGAGCTCGATGCGATTGGTAAAAAGCGCGGTCAAGGATACGGCGGAGGCAACGACGAACGTGAACAAACGCTCAATCAAATGCTCGTCGAAATGGACGGCTTTGAAACCAGCACCGGTGTCATTGTCGTTGCGGCTACCAATCGCCCTGATGTGCTCGACGCTGCGCTCCTTCGTCCTGGACGCTTTGACCGTCAGGTTTATGTGACACTTCCCGATATTCGTGGACGTGAACAAATCCTTCTTGTGCACATGCGCAAAGTGCCCATTGGCAAATCGGTAAAGGCGAGCATTATTGCGCGCGGTACCCCAGGTATGTCGGGGGCTGACCTTGCGAATCTGGTGAATGAGTCCGCACTCTTTGCAGCGCGACGCAGTGCGCGCATGATTGAAATGTGTGACTTCGAAAAAGCGAAGGACAAGATTCTGATGGGTCCTGAGCGTAAGTCGATGGTCATGCCCGAAGCGGAACGAAAAAATACTGCGTATCACGAAGCGGGTCACGCACTTGTTGGGAAACTTCTTCCGAAGTGCGACCCTGTGCACAAGGTAACGATCATTCCACGAGGACGTGCGCTTGGCGTCACCATGAGTCTTCCCGCAGCAGATCGCTATGGGTATGACAGTGGCTTCATGCGCTCCCAAATCAGCATGCTGTTTGGAGGACGTATCGCAGAAGAAATATTCATGGACCAAATGACCACGGGTGCATCGAACGATTTCGAGCGCGCAACAGCGCTCGCGCGCGACATGGTCATGAAGTATGGCATGGATAAAGACATGGGTCCGATGGTCTACGCAGAAGAAGCTAGCGAGAATTTCCTCGGTCAAGCAGGAATGAAACCACAATCAATGTCTGAAGAGACAATGCGACGTGTCGACAAGTCCGTGCGAGCAATTATCGACGAGCAGTACGACATTGCGCGCAAGCTCATCGAGGACAACCACGACAAGATGCACGCAATGGCGAAAGCGCTCCTCGAATGGGAAACGATTGATGCCGATCAGATTGACGACATAATGGCAGGCAAGGCCCCTCGTCCTCCGGAGGTGATCGTTCCTGAAAGCGCGGGTGGTGAGGAAACTCCTCCCCCACCGCCTTCGGGAACACATCCCGAGCGTAACACGTTGGCAAAAGATATTGGCCTTTAGTACACACCGCACGACCAATCGTGCGGTTTTTCTTTTCATATTTTTTGTGTTCCATCTGTTTTACAGACCTTAACGGCAATTGCGTAACACGCTTATTTATTGACACAAATTTTTCTATATGATGGTATCAGTATTAGAATATGTGCAAATAAGTTTTGCTCAACTGATTCAACAAAGAAGAGAGGCGAACGTGGGACAACATACTGTCGTAGTAATTCCGCATGATTATGAGGGCAATATCAAAAATGATGAATTGTTTGGAGAGAGGCTTTGCGATGCCATTTCTAGACGTGGAAATCCAAACATTCCTCAACGCGCTGTAAGCGCCCACTCTGTAGAGCTTGGACCGCAATTTCATTCCAACGACTCACTTTTTGTTTTGATTAAAGATGGGTCCATTGAAAAACTTTCTTGCGAAGAACAACTACACTTGGAGGAGTCACTCCGTCGTTTGCGTAAAAAGAAAAAGAGGGAAATTTGTCTCGCAACGCTGGGCTAAAGATTCCAAAGTAAACGCAGATTTCATATCGGCGTTTTTTATTTCGCTCCATGACTACTCCCAACGAGTAGTCTTTATTTTCACGTGACATTTCTGGGATCAGTACGCGAAGCCAAGTAAAAAAATCTTCAGTTGTACTTAGCAGTACTACTGAAGATTTTTTTATACGGGCGACAAAGTAGTACCCCGAAAATGGCTTTCAATAAATAATCTTATTTTTGAGAACAATGCGCGAAGACAAGGGGCATACCACTAAAGCGTATGAGCTATACGGTGCGGAGGTTGCCCCTGAAGTCGACAAAGCAGTGTTCCAAAAATAAGATTATTTTACGCCGTGGGGGCCGGATTCGGTAAGACCGGAGGTACTCATCTTGATAAACTCCGCATTCTTCTCAAACTGCCGAAGTGTATTCGCGCCCAAATAACTCATTGACGAGCGCAGTCCGCCCACGAGATCCGTAATGACCATGCTTGCTTCTCCACGATAGGGCACTCTCCCTGACGCACCTTCCGGAGAGCGATATGCGCCATCAGTTCCACCATCCACCGCGATTTTTTCACGCGTCGCGTCATAAGACGCCATGCCACGATAGTATTTGTATGCGACACCGCGGTCAAGGATATACTCACCGGGAGACTCTTTGCATCCTGCAAGTAAGTTACCAATCATTACCGTATCGGCACCCGCAGCCATGGCTTTTGAAAAATCACCGGAGTTCTTCACGCCCCCATCTGCAATGAACGGGATACCCAGTTTGTTCGCTTCTTTTGCAACGTCCATAATTGCGGTGAGCTGGGGCACTCCAACTCCCGTCACGATGCGCGTGGTACACGCAGCGCCCGGACCTATGCCGACCTTGAGCCCATCGGCCCCTGCTTTCGCAAGGTCGCGCGCGGCAGAAGGAGTTGCAATGTTCCCCGCAATGATTTCGATGCGTGCACCAAAGGTTTTGCGTAGTAGCTTTGTCGTTTCAATAGCACGTTCATTGTGACCATGGGCAATGTCGATGACAATAACATCGGCACCAGCATTAAGGAGTGCATCAGTGCGAGGAATGGTGTCTTCTTTTACCCCCACCGCAGCGCCCACCATCAGCCTTCCCTTTTTGTCTTTCGTGGAAAGTGGGTTTTGGATGCGCTCTAAAATATCGCGAAGGGTGATGAGCCCCACGAGGTACCCCTCTTTTGTCGTGAGGGGAAGTTTTTCGATACGGTAATCATGGAGGATGTCTTTTGCTTTTTCGAGGGACACGTCCGCGCGCGCGGTGACGACGTCAGTACTCATGAGCGACGATACTTTCTTGCGGTCATCGGTCTCAAAGAGGAGGTCACGTCGTGTCAGAATTCCCACCAATAGTTTCTTGCCTACTTTCTCTTTCACGACGAGAACACCCGAAATGCCTTCGCGACGCATGAAATTGCGTGCCTCACCAAGGGTGATGTCGGGTGCGACCGTGAATGGGTCTTCGATTATGACATTTTCCGCACGCTTCACTTTTTTTACTTCTTCGACTTGCCTTTCAATAGAGAGGAAGCGGTGAATAATACCCATGCCACCCATGCGCGCCATTGCCCGTGCCATGCCCGACTCCGTCACGGTATCCATGTTTGCGGAAACAAGCGGGATGTTGAGCGTAATATGTTTTGAAAGCTGTGCCTTCGTCGAGGTATCTTTCCGTGAAAATACCGCGGACCGCATGGGCATAAGGAGTACATCGTCAAACGTCAGTCCCTCGCGGATGTTCATGTATTCAGTATATCTCATAGCGGGTAAATAAAAAAATGCCGCGTGGTGCGACATTTCTCCTTGTGATTCACGGTAACGGTAGACCAAGTGCTTGTCTGCGATACGCGAGCACTATGGAGAGCTCCTGGTAAAGCACGCCATGCTCCTTTGCGAGCGGTATATACACGCGCTCTGTTTCGAGAATCATGCGAATCTGATTCTCTACTGCAAGACCCTCACAGGTGTACAGATTGTGAAAGCGATCTGCAAGTTTGATCAGCAGAACGCGAACGCCTACAGCCAGCAATTGTGCATGATAAATCTCAAGGCGGTGTTCCCGTGAAGCAAATTCCCCTTTAGGCATGGTCATTGCGCCGACGAGTACGCCAGTTTCAGCATCGAACACATCATAGATGCGCTCAATTTTCCATTCTGCTCCGCAGTCCTCTACGATATCGTGGAGAAGCGCAGCGGCAATAGCACTTGCATTGCGCACCCCCACAATATCCATGAGGATAAGTGCGACGGCACGACAATGCTCGAAGTAACGCTCACCACGCTTGCGACGCACGCCACGGAATGCGTCCTTGCTCACTTGATATGCATCGGCAATGAGAACGGACTCGCGGTGATATGGTGGGGTAAATTTGTGTACTCGGGCGAAGAAAGTCTCACGATTTTCTACTTGCGCAAAAAAATCATGAATTGCTTGGATGGAATTTAGTGCCATGTGGTCAGCTCCAATACGTAACTTCGTTAAAAAGAATTGGGTGGTGAAACCTCTCTTTCCGCATCCTACCCTCCTCATTCATTACCCACAAGAGGAAGAAGATATCTCCATGCTAGAATACCGATAACACCAGTCCAGCCAACATGAAACGCCCTCATCCTATCGTTATATTTTTATTTATCATGCTCATCGGCGCAGTGTGGCAAATCACCTCAGTCCTAATGGAGCACTATCCCATCACGAACTATCCCCCTCGTGGTACGCGCGTTGTTGCGTTCGGAGACAGCCTTATGGTGGGTGTCGGCGCGAGCACCCCAGAAAATGGCTTCATACCCCTCCTCGCGGAACGCGCAGGCAATCCCATCATCAACAAGAGCGTGAGCGGGAACACGACAGCCGACGGGCTCTTGCGACTCGATGCTGATGTTATAAGTGAGGAGCCGGAC
>JAYSZV010000108.1:0-1796 GCA_043737875.1 Candidatus Lloydbacteria bacterium | reverse complement strand
AACAGATTTGTTTGCGCCAATTATGAGTATCATCAGCGAGCGCGTGGCAACGTATGATGAGCGCGCTGCCCGTATCGTCGCTGACCACATCAGAACCTCCGTATTCCTCATTGCTGATGGCGTTTCCCCATCCAACACAGATCAGGGCTATATCTTACGCAGACTGTTGCGTCGAGCAGTGCGCTACGCAGACGTACTCGGACTCACAGGGGGATTTAACCCACTCATAGACGCAGTTGCAGAAAAGTATGAAGGCGTATATGCCAACATCGCAGCCAACCTTCCGAAGATCAAACAAGAAATTGCTGATGAAGAAACAAAGTTTAGAAAGACGCTTGAGAATGGTATGAAGGAATTTGAAAAATTCGCGGGCAGTGGAACCATCTCTGGACTCGATGCATCGATACTGTATCAGTCGTACGGATTTCCATTTGAGATTACACAAGAACTTGCACGAGAGCGGGGAATTGAGATTGATGAAGCAGGTTATAAGGAAGAGATGAAAAAGCATCAGGATCTTTCCCGTTCAGGAAGTGAGCAGAAGTTCAAAGGTGGACTCGCAGACCACTCGGAAGAAACTGTGGCACTACACACCGCGCACCACCTCCTGTTGCGTTCGCTCCAAATTGTTTTGGGTGACGAGGTACATCAACGTGGCTCCAACATTACTGCGGAACGCCTGCGCATCGACTTTGCGTATCCTCAGAAAATGACTGACGAACAAAAAAAGCAAGTGGAGGAGCTCGTCAATGCACGTATTAGTGAAGACCTCCCCGTACTACGCACCGAAATGAGTAGCGTTGATGCTGAAAAGCTTGGCGCAGAACATGAATTCGGTGCAAAATATCCCGAGCGCGTGTCTGTCTACTCAGTTGGACCAAGGGACGCGACCCCAGAAAATCCACAATTCGAAAAACGATTCTCCATTGAATTCTGCGGAGGCCCGCATGTGACCCACACGGGTGCCCTCGGAAAGTTCCGCATACTCAAGGAAGAGGCCGTTGCTCAAGGAATAAGGCGCATCAAAGCAGTGCTCGAATAGGGATTCTCGTCCCTGCGCAGTATTTTAGGTTGACACTCATACCCATTTGGGAATATAACAACTCCAGATTGTTGTTTTGCACCTACTGGAGAAAAAATGATACCACTTTTACTTAAACGCCTCCGACGAGGTATGGCTGGGGTTTTTTCAAAAAGGAAAAATGCTCCACCAGCGAAAAAAGTGGATGAACCGCCCACGCATCGCGGACGCACGTTCTTTGTCGAGCTCGAGTACTCATTGATTGCTCCGATACTTATCCGCCCGAACAAGGATTCGGTGCGTGTACCCGCGCACATCATGGAGCCTGGGGATCGCATATACCTACTTGAGGAGCGCGAAGACGGAGTGCTTATTGTTTCTCGTCGTCGCGTCGAGGTGGGGAAGGTGCTGAAAGGTACTTTTTTAATTACCACCACCGAGTGGCAAAATTTTCTGAGCCGAAGATCACACTGGACAGAAATTACATATTTGAAGAAAAAAATACGCATTCCCGCAGAGGAAGTTCTGGAATAACGCGACAACCCACAGCTGTGGGTTTTTCTTTACGCGTTAAATGGTATAATTATACTATGTCGTTATTTCATCGCAGGGCAAAGAGTGGGCAACATTTCGTTATCATTTTTGATATTGGAAGCGCTTCTATCGGTGGTGCGTTTGCAAGCATCGATTCTACTCGTATACCTGAGATAATTTTTTCAATCAGGCGCGATATCCCATTTCAAGAAAAGCTCGACTTTCAACGCTTTCTTGACTC
>JAYSZV010000107.1:0-1799 GCA_043737875.1 Candidatus Lloydbacteria bacterium | reverse complement strand
TTATCTGATAGCCAAATGTGCCGAGATTGTTGAGAAAATCATGTATCACTGCACCCTGCCGGGATGTGATGAGTCCGATGCGCACGGGATGGTCTTTTAGTGTGCGTTTTTTTGTAGCATCGAAGAGTCCCTCTTGTTGTAATTTCTTTTTGAGCGCTTCGTACGCAAGCTTAAACGCCCCTTCGCCAACAAGCTCAATGGTATCTGCGCGGAAGCTGAGGCGCCCAGACGGCTTATAGACTTCGCTACGTCCCTCGATAATGACTTCCAGTCCATCAGTGAGTTCTATGCCTGCAAGCACAAAATCTGAAAGCCACATGAACACAGAAAGTGAGCTTCCGTCTTCTGCATCACGAATAGAAAAATAGACCGCTTTACCCTGCGCCTTGAAACTCGTCACTTCTCCTTTTACGGTTGCACGCATACGAGAGAGTTCGCGATTGACGATATCGAGATACGTACTGACAGAATACAGCGTGCGTAGGGGGCGCGGAGGAAGCATGTCTCCGATAGAGCGTACCGCATCAGGTGGTAGTGTCTCCTGACTACTATCCAAAGAACCGAGAGCCCCCGTAGACTCTTTTACCATACGCAAAATCGCCGCACCGTATGTAAGGAATTTTGCGTCTTTAATACCCTTGATTGCGACGAGTTCTTCTTTGGTTTTGGGCAGTGCGCGGACTATTTCATCGATAGCACTGTTGGGTAGTACGCGAAAAAGGTCGATGCCTTTTTTGGCCGCTTCGTCATCTCTCCATGCATATAAAAGGCTCCTGAGATTTGCCATGTGCCCATTGTACGGGCTCTCCATGAAAATGAGAAACCAGCCCACAGCCCGTTGACAATATATTGATTTGATAGTATAATCTAAATAGTTCGTGAGTTCCTCGCAAACCCCCGTTTCATCAACACGTCGCACCATCGGAGAAAACATGTGTAAAATTGAGCGCACCACAGTTACCTTCACCCAGACCTACGCTGCAGTGTGCAGTAGCCATGGCGTCAGCTACTTCGGCGGCAAGCCCGAGTGCGTCCAAAAAGACTTCACGGTTGTGAGCGCTCCCGCAAAAGTCGTTTGCGACATGAGCGCCGATCGCGCGCCGATTCGCATCCCCTTCGACAGCGCCAGTGTGTTCAAAAAGCGCTCACACGGCTTCCGTGGCAAGAAGCCGACCTATGCCAAGCACATGCGCGAGAGCGTCCGCGCCTACTCCGAAAGTGTCTCTACTTAAACTCACGAGACACAACATCCAAGTACCCCAGATTTCTGGGGTACTCTTTTTTTATCGTTTTCAATCAGGCTAGACTTTCCCATCAATCAAATCGTCTTCGAACTGGCGAATGCCGTTCACGTCGCTTGTATATGAGGATACATCAGGGAAATCAAGGGCGATTATTTTCTTGTGTACTGCTCCGATAAGCTTTGTCAGTCGCAAAGTTTCCTCTTCAGTAATAGTGAATGCAAGCTCGGTAATGTGTCCGTCTTTTGATTCAAGGAATTCAAGCACGCCTTCATTCACATGGAAGCGATTGAAGTCGTGAGAATGTTCGACGAGAAGCTTATAGAACGTGAGCTGTCGAGCGTAGTTTGCGAGTGTTATTTTCTCGCGAACGTCCTTCCCTTCCCATGTCTGCTTTGCCTTGCCCGTCTTGAAGTCATAGACGACCATTTCGTTTCCCACCTCTACCATCTTGTCGATTTTTCCGACAATAGAGACTCCATCGATGACGACACCCTGTCCTTTAAAGTTGACCTCTGAATGATGATTGAGATCGGCGTGTTGCCCATGCTCTTGCCA
>JAYSZV010000106.1:0-1801 GCA_043737875.1 Candidatus Lloydbacteria bacterium | reverse complement strand
CAGGAGAGATTCAACTACTGTTGCACTTCAAGGTTGAACTTAAGCTTCGCGGTAAGTACCATGAGGCGTTCTGCTCTTTTCTCCCAGCTATAAGCTTGCACTATACGTTCCGCCTCCTTCGCGCGCGCATTCGCTTCGCTCGGATTTGTAAGTATCGCGGTCAGTACTTCGGTGAAGTGACGGTGGTCTCCTGCCTTAAAAAATGTAGCGGAAGAATCATCGAGTACTTCCCTCATCGATGGCATATCAGATACAACAATAGGGCGACCCGATGCCATGTATTCAAAAAGTTTAATTGGTGAGGTGAAGCGAATGGACTCTTCAGAAATGGGTTCGTTCGGAAGGACAAGAAAGTCCGCGGAAGTTAAATAGGTAGGGATGAGTGAGGCGCGCTGATGTGGCAAGACAAGCGTTTGCGCATCCCTGCCCACATCACGACACTCCTCAAATCGCGTGAGCTCGCCCACCTCTCCACCAACAAGCACGAGTACTGCGTTCGGGAATTGCGCACGAATATTTGCCCACGCGCGGTAAAGCGTCGCGACTCCCTTCCACCTCGCAAACGAGCCCACATACATGATGAGCGTTTTCTCCATTGGTAACCCCAAAGATTTTCTGGCATCCTCCTTTGTCATGCCTGTTTTGAAATTCCCTAGACTTGCGCCATTCCTCACAACAGTGGTATTCAAAAATCCATTCTTTTCGAATACACTCTTTGTGCCCTCGGAATTTGCGACGACGCCATCCACCTCACGAAGGAAGAAGCGGAATAATTCCTCTTTAGAATTCACCCACATGTGCGCTTCGTAGTACACGCGTGCCCCCTTTTGTTTGAGTAGCCACGCAACCTCGGGGCTACGGGTGTAATATATTGATTCAGTATCGGTTCGTGAAATAAGTAGCGCAATCAGAAAAAAGAATGCGTCGATTCCAAAAGCAAGCCGTCCGATATATTTTGAGAGTAAAAGCACCTCAGGAACGGAAAAATAGCGTACAGGAAAACGCTCGTGGAGTCCGTAATAGGAAAAAATATCTCCCTCGATAGCATTGGTGCGTTTTGGGACCCAAAGCTCCACCCATTGCCCAGCACCCGCTAGCGCGTTGAGCGTATTTCCAATCTGTAGTCCATGCGCCTTCTCTGTTGGCATACGCAGATGCATCACAAATCTCCATAAGTGCATTGATGAGATACTCGCAAGAACACTTGCTTCAGTGTGTTGAGTTAGCGTTTTGGTAGTAAATGGTAACTGAAGCGCCAGTGCGTGAATGAAAGAAAAATGAAATTCTCCTGCGCCTAGCCACACTTCTCGTATCTCCGGTGAAACATTTTCACGCACCCCATATCCCCTCTTCTCTTGTCGTGCCAATCGCGTTTCTTTATCTACATCAAAAAACAACATTACATCGGGGGGAGGTAGGTGAGTAGAGTAACGTGCAATTACTTCTCGTGAAACCTCCGTGTCAAACAATGAGAGTATGTTCTGAAAATGACCCTGATCTATTATGGCGCGCTTAAGGCATGACGCTTTCATGTACTTCGCGTTGTGCACAAGAAAGAGATTGATAAATTTGGAGTACCACTGCGATGGATCGCCCCGATACCACATGAGCATGCCGAGCCCATAAAAAAAATATATCGGATGTCGAAGAAGAAAAATACTATTCCACATGAGGATGTCGAGCGGGCCGTGAGTGCGTACAATCTGCCACCCGCCTTTGTCAGCGAGTGACTTTGCAAATGTGCTCTTCCCCGCACCGGGTAGTCCAACAAGTTCGAGAATCATATAGCGTTATTTGAGCG
>JAYSZV010000105.1:0-1809 GCA_043737875.1 Candidatus Lloydbacteria bacterium | reverse complement strand
ATCAACAAATCCTTTTGTGGGTTTTGCATTCCACCACTCGACAGGACTGTATCCGAGCCCGAACCTCCGTGTGCCCGAAAATTATTTGTCAAAAAAATTATCACAGTTTAATGATGAGATTGGACGCCCGTATGCCAGGTTTAACGATGCAGTACTCGTTGATGAAATGATGATTGAGTCACGGCGCGCGCAATTTGCCCAGCACGTACTCCCGCGAATGTTTGGCGGACACACACTTGCGCCGTTTTATGATGAAAAAGTAGTGAGCCATATGCTCAGCGTGCCACCACAAATTAGGCGAAACAATAAGTTTGATAAAACAATCATACGTGAGCTTGCAATCAAGCGTGGCGTGCCACGTGAGGTCGTTAATGTAAAAGAGAAAAAAGGATTGTCGTACAACTATAAACAATTCTTCTCCGAAGGTAGGCACCTCCCTATTTGGGATGCCCTTGAGCAAGATGCGCTCTTGAATGCGCATATCGACGTGAAAGGCGTACGTCGCCTCAGTGAAAAGAATTATTTCACCATGGACCTCTTGCGTAGTCTCCACGTGTTCTTTGAAGAACACGGGATGAAGTAACGCATTTACATTTTCTTAAACAGATACAATGCAAGAATATTACCGAGCACTTGCTGTGTTCCTGACGCGAAGATTGCCCCCCATATGCCAAAGAGAGGAACCATAATGAGTAAGGATGTCGTCCCTATCACTGCACTGCTTATGCTGAGTGTGTAATACGTTTTGGGCGACGCTTTTGCTGTTATTGCTGTTGAAATGAAGCGGAGTGGTGAAAAAGCGAGCAGGACGAGCATCACCTGAGCGTAGGGAACGGATTCGAGGTATTGAGGAAAAAGTATTTGAAAAAAGATTGGCATTAAAAAAATGGCAATAATTGAGATTGGAATAGTGAAGAGGTGTGCAATTCCCACCTTGCGCAGTAATGTTTGTTTGATGATTTCTTTGTCTTGCTCTGCAAACTTTGGAAACGCGAGCGTTGTGGTGAGGAGCTTAAATGAGCCTTGCACATTAAGCACAGCAGCTTGAGCGAACGAGTAAATGGCGAGTGGGACAGGTCCCAAAAAGTGAAACAATAAAATGGCATCAAGTCGGCTGGTTATTGCACCCACGACGCCCATGATGCTGAGATGCTTACCAAACGAGAGTGACTCGTTATCGGAAACATCATTCAGTGGGAATTTTTTTACCACTACTCCAAAAAGTAAACCTCGTAACATAACACTACCAACGACATACACCAAAATTAAAATAAGAATATCGTTAGTAAGGAATACTGCGCTAAAGAGAATAATTGCCGTGAGGACCTGGAGTACAATACTGTAGGCGGATGCGTAAGTAAAAAGTTTTTTTCCGACAAGAATGGAATTATAATGCGTGAGCGGGTCGAGGAGAATGAGGAATGGGGAAATAGATAAAAATGCTCCAGCCAGTACCATGTTGCCTTGAGCAAAATAGTACATTCCCAAGAGCCCGCACGAAACAGTTGCACCCGTCGCCCATCGCATTCGATACTTGAGTGTCTTCCAAAAGATACCCTCTCGCCCTTGAGCAATTCCTCGTTGGGACGCCGTCTCCATCCCTGAAAGCGTGAAGAGGGAAAGCAGACCGAGAATGGAGAGAATATACTTATAGGTCCCATACGTTTCCTTCGACAAGAAATGCGCGTAGCCGATGGCCAATAACAGTCCGGTAAGGATGCCCACTACTTGCCCCAAAAAAAGCCAATAACCCCCTTTGAGGATATAGCGAATATCGGTACGTGCGTGTCGCTCAGATACTTTGATTAT
>JAYSZV010000104.1:0-10122 GCA_043737875.1 Candidatus Lloydbacteria bacterium | reverse complement strand
AAAGAAATAACTTGCGTAGAAAGCCCAAGCTCGGCAACCAACTCGTTGCAGGTGTCCACGTTCTCCTCCTTCATGCGGGCAAACTGTTTCTTGTTACTGGTTACGACGCCGAGTGCGAGTGCCGTGTGCTCCCCGCTTTCGGGAAAAACATTTCCTAATTCAAAAATTTTCACTGCGTCAGTTGCGAGGAGAGGCGACCAATACAAATTTGATTCGAGAGACTTTGCTATACCCATCTTGAGTGCATGTCGAATAAATGGTCTATCGTGCCCAACAGGATGCATCACCTCGATCTCTCCTTCTCCATGCTTTGCGAAAGAATACGTGTACACCTCGGAGTACCCTTTTCCAATTAAAAAATTGCGGACTTGGTTCGCATAATACAGTCGCTTATTGGGGAGCCCCTTCTTGCTTAGACTAGGCATCACTGAAACGACCTCTTCGTAGCCTACATGGCGACCAATTTCTTCAATCATGTCTTCTGTGATGCGTAAGTCGAGGCGCAGTGGTGGGATTTGCACCACAAAACCCTCTGCACTTTTTTCAAATGCAAATTGTGCGCGCGTAAGCACATCTCTTACGTCATCGTCAGAAAGCGTGAGCCCAAGAAGTTTATTAACCGATAACGTAGTAATGGGGAGTACAAATATTTCTTCTTGTTTAGGATATACATCCGTAGATTCTCCAACCGCAACGTCGCCCCCATATTGTCTTATAAGTCCGAGTGCATGAAGTGTCGCCTCGCCTGCAAGCGTCGACGATAGTCCGTTTTCATAGCGTTTTGATGCATCGGTCTTGATGCCATGTTTCTGTGAGGTTTTTCGCGTAAGCGTAGGATCAAAATTTGCACTCTCAAGAATAATGCTGGTAGTACTCGATGTAACCTCAGCTTTCTTCCCGCCCTTTATACCCGCAAGCGCGAGCACACCCTCATCATCTGCGATGACGAGCTCACCGCCCTCGAGTACAAGGTCTTTATTATCAAGTGTGGTCATAGTCTCCTCCGCCACAGCGGAGCGCACGGTAATCCCCCCCACCACCTTCATTGCATCAAATGCATGGAGAGGCTGTCCGATGTCAAAAAGCACGACGTTGGTGATGTCAACAATATTATTGATACTTCGTCCGCCAATCCCAATTATCTTCGATGCGAGCGCTGTTGGGGACTGCCCTACCGTAATGTTGTCCACTCGTGTTGCAATGTAACGCAGACAAAGCTTCGCATCCACAACATCTACGCGTACAGCTTGGACAGAAGCAATACGCGACGCCACTTCCGTCACGCGTTCTTTACGGGAAATCCCAAGAAGTGCGCCCATCTCGCGCGCCATACCCCTATGCGAAAGTGCATCATGAGCGCGATCAGGAAGCACTTTGATTTCCATCAAATAGTCCATATCTGTTTTTTCTACTTCCTCTACTTCAAAAGCGCGGAGTGTCACCTCACGCGAAAGTGTCGTGATATCGGGGAGTGGACTTACTAAATGTTCCTGTAGCCAGTTGAGGGAGTATTTCATATTAAAATTGGTTGACGACGCGCAAGTCACCCGAATAAAGTAGGCGTACGTCGTCTATCCCCCACTTCAGCATTGCCATGCGGTCGATTCCGCCACCAAAGGCGAATCCCTGCCACTCTTTCGGGTCGACACCACATTCTGAGAGTACGCGTGGATGCACCATTCCTGCACCCATGATTTCTATCCAGCCGGAGTTTTTGCAGACCGAACATCCTGCACCATTACATTTGAAGCACTGCATGTCGACCTCAACTCCAGGCTCCACGAACGGAAAGAAGCTCGAGCGAAAGCGCACCACGGGCGCACCACCAAAAAGTTCCGCGAAGAAGTGTCCCAGTACGCCCTTCAAGTTGCCGAGCGTCACGTCACGCCCAATCATGAGTCCTTCGATTTGAAAAAATTGCGCTTCGTGGGTTGCGTCAGTCGCTTCGTTGCGAAACACTTTGCCGGGCACAACGACTGCATACGGGGGCAAGACCCCACTTGCAATCTTCTCTTTCATGTAGCGTATCTGCATTGGGGAGGTTTGTGTACGAAGAAGGAGTCGTTCCTTGTCACCATCTCTTGGCTTAAGCCAGAACGTATCTTGCATGTCGCGCGAAGGATGGTCCTTGGGTACATTGAGGGCGTCAAAGTTATAGTATTCGGTTTCGATTTCGGGACCATCGGCGACGTCAAACCCCATCTCGGTCATAATGCCCGAAATCTGGTCAATCATTATTGAGAGTGGGTGCAAATGCCCCTGGTTCAGGCTTTTCTTCACATCTCCGCCACCTACGTTTTCCGTTCCTTGCATCGCCCCATTATAGGGAAAATTGCCTACAATGCCAACAAAAAACTACCCCATAAGCGGAGTAGCTTTTAAAAATAGAAGCGTTTCTTATGGTGCAGGTTCGATGAACTTCACCGACGGAGATATTCCGCGACCCGTAAGATCAAATAATGAACCAGAAACACCGGACAGTGAGAATGTGGAATTAATTGGCCCAGCTCTAGTTGGCAAGAACCTAATCTGAATGGTTACCTTACTATTTGGTGTGCCATTTGCCGTCAGTGTGTATGTACATAAACCAGAAACAGGGTCAATGATTGGGCCAACGCAAGTGTATGCAGGGGAATTAAATAAGATTGTTCCAGGCAAGAAGTTGTCGGTACCAAAGTTTGCGATTTCTACGTCTTGTATTTTAGGTTTATTGACCGGAACGGCCCCGAAATTACTTCCAGTAGTGCGAATATCAGCAACCTTACCAAAGACTCCAACGCCAGTCAGAGATACTGCCTTTATGGGTGGGTCATTTATTGCATTGGAATTGAATACTGCCACTGAATTAAGTGGTCCGACATCGAGTGGCCTGAACCGAACAGTGATAAGTCTGGAATTCGCAGCACCAGGAAGTACGTTGTACGTACAACCCGTTGTTGCGGGCACACACGAGTAGTGTATTGCCGGACTGAATGTCACATTACCAATTAAGTTGCCTAGCCCCGTATTGGTGACACGAATATCTCTTTCTACGAATGAACTTTGATTGACTGACCCAAAATCGATAATTAGTGGACTGAGATCAATAGCTGCCTGAGAGATACCTCTCCCTGTGATTAGCCCTGATTCATTTCCACCGTCTGAGAGAAAACGTGGATGCGCTTCGTGATCCCTTGCACTTATAGGTGCGAATTCGTACTCAACGACATGCGGTGCCCCACCGACAGCGATGGTGTAGGTTCCGCATCCCGAAAAACATCTAAATGCTTCTTCGCCATTGGTTGCCGTGGTGACTTGCCCCTCCGTACGCATGAGGTAATTTGCATATGTTTCAATAGAAGCAGTTCCTGTCAGTGGGGCATTGCCTATATTTTTTAACGAGAAAGATTTTCTTGGCTTGGCTCCCACCAATACATCCCCGAAAGCTTGCGTAAGTGGCGTCACCTCAAGGACTGGTCGCACGCGCGACTCGGCGTATGCGGTGAAATTTAATACCCTTGGAACGCCGTCGCCATAGTCATAATCGATCCGTAAATTCTCTTGATATACACCTACCGCAGTGGGGGTAAATATTATCGGCACTTCGAAGAAATACGTGTGGATAGAATCATCACTCCAGAAAGGTATGGGGCTTCTCGGTGTTATTCCAAGCTTGAAATTGGCAGAGGGAGTGATCGTATAATTCATTGGCCCCTCACCATCATTTTCGATCAAGAAAGGCATACTTCTATTTTTGGTTGTCGGTCCGAATGTCGTTGTGCCGTACTGCACTCGTTGACCCGTGCGCAATTCGCGATCGATAGGATCAAATACGGTCACTCGAAGCTTGGGGTCGGAGCCAAAACCATCAAGGCTTAAATCGAATCCACCAGGTTCCCAATTGCCTACAACGATGCTCCCTGCACCATACGCATCCCCCGCCCAAATCGGCCTAAATTCCAGAGTAACGGGAGTGGTACCCCATGGCGCAAGAACAAAATCACAATTGATGACGCAGAAATGCTGTCTCGGTCTTGGTGGTACGGCGGATGGAGTCCAAGTCATGACACGCAAGGGTATCGCTGTTCCCGTAAGATTGGTAATAGTAATGGTACGTTGCGAAGTATTACCAAGTGTGATGCTACCGAAATTAGTACGTTGGGCAGACACCGAGTACCTTGGAGGAGCATTATTATTTGCCGTTAACGGAAGAAAAACGGAAGAAAACTCCCCACCAGTGTTATTTGTGAACTCGGCATTCACATTGACGGGTGTTCCTTGGGAATTGAACGTCATTGTCACTCGATGCGGAGCTCCTCCATAAACAAGGCCCGAGTATGAGCAAGCTGAGGCGCAAGAGAATGGCGAACCTGCGGGGAAAGTCACACCACCAGAAAGAGTTCCCGCACCCACATTAGAGACGTCGATAGAAAAGTTGACGGGTGGGTTACCTGCAGGGAAAGTTCCTGCATCATACGGCGATGGACTTACGCGTACGATTGGCGTGATAACGATGTTTGATTTTAATGTAGCAGTCTGCGTCGTTCCGCCGGTGAAAGACACAGTATCAACTTGTGCACCACTTCCTGTGGTGGGGATATAGTCGATTGGGAAATCTATGGGCGTGCCTGGTTGTACTGTATAGGCACAAGACACTGGGCACGCAAACCGAGGACTGCTAAATGTCGCAGTTCCCGTCAAAACAGTGCCACCAGTATTGTTCAGCCTCACCGTCCTCTGAACCCTTCGACCACTGATGACGTTTCCGTAATCAACCGTTGTGGGATCGACAGATATCTGGGGGGCACTCGACACCGCGACGCTGTTTGCCGTTATCGTTCGTGATTGGGTGGGCATAGGGCATGCCAGTGTACACGAGAAACTTACGGTAATACTCGAAGGTTGCACAGTCGAGGGTGCCGTGTATCTGATGGTAAATGGAATAGTGCCACCCGGAGCAATAGAGTAGTTACACCCAGCGGTTACGCAACTGAATGGAGCACTGATGCCCGTCATCGTACCTGAAAGTGCCTGTGTCCCCGTATTCTGCAATGTGAAGTCACGTGTCTGTGAGGTATTCACCCCCACATTACTAAAGTTGATTGCTGGATTTGTGGACGGAGTCACCACGAGATTGGGAGACGGTGGTTGAGACACAGTAAAATCTCGGGTATAACGGATGATGGGGATATAGTTGTCATCTCCCGTAAGTACTTTTGGCACACACGACGGCATGTAATTTGTACCGTTCAGTGCATTGTACTGATAATTGACGGCACAGAGTTCTCCTCCTGTAAACTCCAATCTTAGTGCGTGGACTCCTGAAATAACTGGGCCAATATTATAGCTAAAAGTAGCAGTCTTCTGTCCAGTCGCACCCTCACTTATCAAGTTCTTGATTGCAATAAGTGTGGGGGTGCCGCCCTTGGCTGAAACCTGTACGCCATCGAGAAATACTTTTATGGAGGCTACCCAGTCTAGTGGCAGGACGTATGTTCCGCTGATCACCACATCATTCCCGAATGCAGCCTCGCCAAACGCGCTCGGTGTAGGCAAGTTGGGAATCGGCTCATAGCTGTCTGGGACTGCCAGCGCAAATGACGGAAAGAGTGCGAGCACAGAAAACAAGAGAGTGAGGAGTAAGTTACGCATATTCATAGAAATTTAATAAAGATAGAGTCTGAGAGTGGTGTCGATAACTAGGGTTTTACGGATTGCGGTTTTGCTTTTTGGGAATCGTTGGATGCTTCGGGGTAGCCCAAGATTTGACCGAGTTCCATAATGCGCGCATTGGATTCTTCGTTCGTCGGAAGTGGTGTTTCCGCCCTTGGAATGCGTGTGGGTGGTTCTACTGTTGGAGCATTCTCCATGCGAAAGAAGAACGTAAACGTTAGGACTAAAAGTAATACAATAAATGCAAATATTAAAACGAATCGGCACATGACGCACTCATCCTTCCCACCCCTATCGATTCGGTCGAGCACATTTTTGAGCTCTTTGACCTCTTTTGTGTTTGAATCTGACATAACATAATTATACAATGCGCCTCAAGTAAACGACAACAGAATGCGCGTAGCATATGTTGATAGCTTTTTTCTCACAAAAACCCCACCAGAGTGGGATTTTTTCACTGGAGCCGCCCGTTAGGCTTGGCGCAGGTTACTAAGGACATCAGAACGTCCAAAGTACCTCCTGCCCGAGCTCGCCTGTTTTGCAAAAGCAAAACATTGCTCCGCTTTTCAAGCCCTAAAATTCTTGCAGAATTTTTCTACCGCTCCATAAAAAAACCCCATCGGAATGGGATTTTTTAATGGAGCCGGAAGTCGGGCTTGAACCGACGACCTACGGTTTACAAAACCGTTGCTCTACCAACTGAGCTATTCCGGCAGGAATATAAAACACTATTTTGAATTTTCTCTACAAGCGACTTCTACAAAAGTAAACTATTTTGGATTTTTTTACAACCTCCCCATTCCACTACGTCCCCTCCTGTCCCCTTGGTGCTCAGCTATCTGTTTCAAGAAAAAAGAAGATGCGAGGCCCTTTTGCGTTTTGATGCGTCCGTATACTCGACTAATGAAGACTTCCTGACCGCGCAGTACCATCGAGACACCACTCCGTATGGTGCGTACACCGTGTGGCCTTAGGCTCCCGATGAGCAGAAGCATGTCGCGTTTGAGTAAGGCAAGCTCATGACTCATAAAGTCCGAGAAACTGACTGGTCTCTCTGATAATTCGATAGTCTCACTCCTTCTCTCATGCTTTAGCATGCGCCCATAGACGAGCGCACCCACAATACTTACGAGCGACACAATCCAAATTGAGAGAAGGATAGACATAATATAGAGTATACCAGAGTCAATTGACTATTTCCCCACTGCGAAACGTGCAAAGCGGACAATTTCGGTGTTTTCGCCAAATTTCTGCACGGCACCTTTGACTAAATCCCCCACCGTCATGGCTCCGTCCTTCACATACGGCTGGTCGAGCAAGACCATTTCCTTAAAGTAGGTGTCCATCTTGCCTGCAAGTGCCTTTGTCTTAATCTCCTCAGGCTTGCCTGTCATCGTCTTCTCTACTTCTTCAACGAAAAATGCCTTTGCTTTTTCCTTGTCTTCATCAGACACATCTTTCTGTGAGAGATACTTTGGGCGGATGGCTGCAACATGCATAGCGATATCATAGGCAAGTTTCTTAAACTCCTCGTTCTTCGCAACGAAGTCTGTTTCGCATCCAAGCTCAACCATGGCACCCACAGAGCCTGCTCCGTGGATATACGCAGCGACGACACCTGCGCCAAGTGCGCGGTCGCTTTTCTTTGCCGCGAGCTCGCCACTCTTCTTGCGAAGCGCCATACGGGCCTTCTCGATGTCGCCCCCTGCCTCTTCGAGCGCTTTCTTGCACTGCATCACTGCAACACCGGTTTCATCACGCAATGCCTTCACTTGTTCCATGCTTATTTCCATATCGTTTTGAATTTAATTTTTATAAAAATACTTGAGCGGACACATGAGCGACCATAAATTTCATCGAGTCCTCGAGTACTGAAATTTAGTAGTGCCCTTGTGGTGCCATACGTTCGCCAAGTTCATTCCGAAGTCAACGAACGACCTAAAATTCAACGACCACCGGGAGTATGAATTTGGGAATCCCCCTGGGGAGAAATTCGCCAAAAAACAGAAGTTTATACGGTACGAGACTTTTTGCCCTCTTCGTAGGCAGCGGCCAACTGGCTCACGAAATAGCGCACACTCTCGAGGGCTGAGTCATTCGCAAGAATAGGATATGTCACTTTGCGTGCATCACAATCAGAGTTAAGAATGGAGATAGTCTCAATCTTCATCTTTGTAGCCTCTGCAATAGCGATATGCTCCTCGCGCGGGTCGACAATGACCATGAGTGCTGGTGCCCCTTCAAGTGTTGCGATACCGCCAAACTCTGTGTGGAGCTTCGCCATCTCGCGCTCGAACAATAGTTTTTCCATTTTGGTGTACTTGTCGAGCTCACCTTTCGAGAACTTATCAGAAAGTTCCTTGAGACGTCCTGTGCGCTTCTTTATCTCTGACCAGTTGGTGAGGATTCCTCCTACCCATCGCTCTGTGACGAATGGCATGTTGAGCGACTTTGCAGTCTCTTCAACGATTCCTCGTGCCTCCTGCTTCGTACCTACGAAAAGTACGACCTTGCCCTGCTTGGCAACCTCGGCGATACGCGCCTTTGCTGCATCGAGCATTTTCACGGTTTCCGTGAGATCAATAATATCAACACCGTTCTTTGACCCAAATAAATAAGGTCGAACGGAGGCATGTCGGCGTGCTCGGGAATACCCGAAGTGTGCACCGGCATTGAACATTGCTTCTATTGCGGTATTTTCAGTCATGTTTCTTTTACCTCTAATGGGACTTTCGCAAGTCCCGTACTATTAATAAGTGAAGTGATGCTAACAAAAAACCCCCGATTGGGCAAGGAAAACGGGCAAATATGAAGGTTGCTGTTCCCTTCATCCAAACAACCAAGACAGAGCCTATTCGTCATCCCCATCCGTAGCCTCTCCAATCTCTCCTGAGAGCGCCCTCTCGGACACCGTTTCCAAGATTGAGCCGATATCTCCTGCGAAAATCTTTTCGATATTATGCCACGACTCTTTAATACGATGGTCAGTCACACGGTCCTGGAGGATGTTGTACGTACGAATTTTTTCGGAACGGTCTCCTGAGCCCAAGGCCGAGCGCGCATCGGCATTCTTTTTCAGCTCTTCTTCGTCGTTCAGTTGCTCGAGCTTCGACGCAAGAATGGCCATCGCCTTTTCGCGATTCTTCAGCTGTGAGCGCTCGACCGAGCAGTGCACGTGAATGCCCGATGGCTTATGCACAAGGTGCACCGCAGTCTCCACTTTGTTCACGTTCTGCCCACCAGCACCACCCGAGCGGGTGTAAGACATTTCAATGTCTGCCTGATTGATAGTGACCGTCGCTTTTTTGCGAATGGGGAGGACGATGACGGATGCGGTCGATGTATGCACACGCCCGGATTTCTCGGTTGCAGGAATACGTTGGATGCGGTGCACACCCGTCTCATAGCGCAAGAAGTCGAACACGTTTGTTCCCGTCACTTCAAATGACGCTTCTTTGTATCCACCCATTTCACTTTCCGATTCATCGACAACTTTCCACCCCCATCCCCTCGACTCCACATAACGCTGATACATGAGTGCCAAGTCTTGTGCGAATATCGCCGCCTCTTCCCCGCCCACACCCGCACGCACTTCAAGGATTATTTCGCGAGGCTTTTCTTCTTCTGCCTTATCTTCCCTGAGGATGTATTCCATCTTCAGAAATAGTTCTTTCATTTGCGCTTCAAGTGCGCCGATGTCTTCTTGTGCGAGCGTGTTCATTTCAAGGTCGTCCCCAAGCATCGCTTTCGCATCATCACGCAATACCAAAAGTCGCTCGTATTCATCGACGAGATATTTTGTTTTGTAATTTTCTTTGTATATCGTTAGGTCGTTCTCCATATTGTGGCTACAAGCTTCTTTTTGGGCGCATTGTGACGTTGTCGCCTGCGGGGGTCGCGAGGCAGTAGACTACTACAGCCATCACGACACTCCTCGACTCCGCCATCACACTGCATCCCAAAAATTAGCTTGTAAGTTAGGCATCATAATTCTTGCACAGAAAAACCCGCATGTCGTTTCGGCATGCGGGCTTCCCTCGGTCGCTACTTTGCGTCCTCTGCTTTCTTTGCAGACTTCTTCTCCACCTTTGGCTTTGCGGCCGCTTGGCGAGTCTTGAAGCGCTCGACGCGTCCTGCGGTGTCCATTGCCTTCTCGAGCCCTGTGAAGAGCGGGTGGCACTGTGAGCAGATTTCCATGTCGATAGACTCCATCGTAGAGCCAACGGTCATGACGGCGCCACATGCGCAAGTCGCCTTCGCCATAGGGTAATATGTCGGGGCAACAATGGTTGATACCTCTTTCTTTTGCTTGGCTTCTGGTTTCATAGTGGAAACACTCTACCAAACACCCCAATTTTGGTCAAGAAACCCCATTGGTAAATTCTCTACCTAAATGCAACCGCCAGATCTTTTGATAATGTTGGGATTTTCTTAATAATACCCCGCGCCAGCGCAACCTCATACGCACTC